>CAKOIY010000007.1 GCA_934087515.1 uncultured Bacilli bacterium | reverse complement strand
TAGGTAATAGATACAACTATATTGATTTATTACTTTATAATATTAAATATAGGTGTTATGTAGTCGTAGAATTAAAAGTTACTGAGTTAAAGAAAGAACACACGGGTCAGATTATGACTTATATGAATTACATTGATAAAAATATTAAAACTATTGAAGAAAATAATACAGTAGGTATTATAATTTGTAAACAAGATAATGAATATGTTATAAAATATTGTTCGGATGAGAGAATTATTGCTAGAGAATATGAATTGGTATGATATAATATAATTAGGTGGTTAAAATTGGAAAGAGATGAAGCACGAGCAAAAGTGGTAGATTTGTTACTAGGAGATCAAAATCAAAATGCAGATTTTTATGCAAGTTTATTTGAAAGATATAATTATGGTGATTCTGAAATGACTCCAATTTCTCCAGTGAAAATGGGAAAAGTTAGTATGAAAAACAATATAGTGATAACTGAAGAGGCCTATAATGAATTGATAAGAATAAGAAATATTACACATCAAACAAATCAAGAAGTAGCTTTTTTAATTTTTGGAGAAGAAAAACCGAATGGAACAGTATGGTTTGATACAGTTATTTCTACATATCAACCAAGTTCAAGAACAAGTGCTAGTTTTGATGGTATAAATGAATCATTAAATGAATATGTTAGAGATATAGCATTAGGAGAATATGATAATGGAAATAAACAGATTATTTGTAAAGGGCATACTCATGGGACATCGCCAGTTAGTGATAATTTTTCATTTGGTGATTTAATTTCGTATGTACAATTTAATAATTTGCATCCTTTATTTAAAAATAGACAAATTGAAACTATGGCAATGTTAATGCCACCATGTGGAGATTTTAATTTTATTATGTATGAAAACAATCCGCAATATGAAGGTTTTTATACTTTTCCAACTGTATATCTAAGACATCCAGATGGTTCTGCAGAAGAATTGCCTGCTTATCAAAATGGGGATTATTTAGTAAATAATAATCAATATGGAGCTAGATAGTTATGAATATACCTATGAACTATTTATTAGTTCTTTTTTTTGCAAATTCGTATGCATAACCATATATCATCACATGAAGATGCTGATCATACGAAAGAGGCTGTTTATATTGCCAATAATTTTAAGGTTGATAAAGTTATTTTTAATTGTGGGGAGTTTAATTCTTTGGAAAATGAAGTGGTTGATGTTTTAAAAAGAAGAAATATTAGTTATTCTAGTTGTGTTAATGAGGTTGTTGTTGATTTTGTGAAAAATCCTATATTAATTAAGAATTGTTATGGTTATGAAATTGTATCAGAAAAAGTATTGCAAAAATTGATTCTTGAAGATATTGCATTTTTTATGAAAGAACTTGGTTCTGGATTTACATATATAGGTAATGAGTATAAAATTAAAGTTTGGTGATAGATATAATTATATTGATATATTTTTGTATAATATAAGATATAAATGTTATGTTGTTGTTGAATTAAAAGTTAATGAGTTAAATTCTTATTATACTGGTCAAATTCAAAATTATATGAATTATGTTGATAAAAATATTAAAACGGTAGAATAAAATGAGACAGTTGGTATTATAATTTGTAAGAAAAATAATAAATATGTAATTGAATATTGTAGTGATAATCGAATAATTGCAAGAGAATATGAGTTGTTGTGATAGTTTATTGTATATTTTTCTTTGTTTTTGTCATACTACTAGTAGTTAATTTTAATAATTGTCTCTTGTTATTTGGTCGGTTTAAATGGTAACATATTTAGTTTTTTGCATAAGATATATTAGACGCGACCCGTGAGGTGTTCTCGCGTTTACATAGATGAGAGCTTTTTGCTCTTTTTTTCTTTAAAAATTAATGGTTTTGTGATAAATTAGAATAGAGGAGTAATTTGTATGATGAAGTGGTTTAATAAGATTAATAGTAAAGATTATAGTTTTAATACTCTTGATACGGTTTGTCTTTATGTTTTAATATTTTTAGCAGGTTCTGTTGCTGGTTATATTTATGAGGAGTTATTTTGTTTGATTTTTGATCATGAGATTGTTAATAGGGGCTTTTTGTATGGACCTTATTTACCTGTTTATGGATTTGGTTCTGTACTAATGGTGTTTTTACTTAAAAGATTTAAGAAGAATCCGTTAGTGATATTTTTACTAGCTATGTTGGTTACTGGAGTTTTAGAGTATTTTACGGGTTATGCTTTATGGGAGATTTTTCATAAGACTTGGTGGGATTATACTGGTTTATTTTTAAATATTGATGGTTATGTTTGTCTTAGATCGGTTCTTACTTTTGGAATTGGTGGTATTTTACTTATTTATATTGTTGAACCTTTGGTAAGTATGTTTGTTTCAAGGTTTGCTAAATATAAGATATATATTCTTTCTTATTGTGTTTGTTGTGTTGTTGCTTTGGATTTTATTCTTACATTAATTTTTAGAAATAAGTTTTAATAAAAAAAATAGTTCATTATTTTGAACTATTTTTTGTTTTTGTTTGATTATCTACTTTTAATTCTGTTGTTGTGTATAAGTCTAGGTTTCCTGCTTTGGCGTTTTCATAGATTTGATTCCATATTTGGCTTTCTATGTGTCTTGATTTTTTAGGATGTGCTAGATATCTTATAGTTAATTCTACATAATCTTCGGTTAATTTTGTGTAGATAATTGGTTCTAGATTATTATAATAGATTCTGTAGTTTCCTATTACATTTGTTAGTTGGTCTTTCATTTTTTTTGGTATTCTTTTTACTATGTCATTATTTGTTACTATATTGTATAGTACTTTTTTGTTTTGTGGAAGGTCAGCGTTTAGATTTATTTTTACTTTTAGTTCGTTCCAAACGTATTTGAAGGCTTTGGTGTAATTTTTTATAGGATCTGTAAATACTTTTGAATTTGGTATTTGGATTATTATTCCTGTTGATTGTTCTCCTTCTTCTTTGTCTTTTACTTCGAGAATTTCAAAGTTTAGGGTATTTATATTAACTACATCTCCGATTATGCTTCCAACGACATCTCTTATTTCTATTCTGTCTTCTATTTTGAATGGTTTTTTAATTGATATAAATATTCCAGCGAAGAAGTTTAGAATTACATCTCTTAGGGCTAGGGCTGTTGCTGCACTTATGAAACTTACTAGGGTTATGATATCTTTTATTTGTTTTTCCCAAATAAATAGTAAGATTATTGTTATTAGGATAAGTTTTACTATTTTTACTTTTTTGTTAAAGATGTATAGATTTCTTTCGTTTTCTATTAACTGAGTGTTTAGGAATATTATTCCTTTACTTATTAGTTCTACAATTATTATTGATATTATACTATATGTTATGAGTAGTATTGGTGTTTGACTTATTCCAGATATGTCAGATAGAGTTTTACTGAATTCTTCTAAAAAGTTCATATTATTCCTCCTTTTTCATTTTTATATTATCATATTTTATATATTTTATGTTTTTTAGACAAGTATTATTGATTAGGTTGTCTTGTTGTTTACACTTTTTTGTAAACTTGTGTTTTTGTTTCTTTTAATATATAATTTATTTTTGAAAAAGGGATGATATTATGAATTTTAAAGATAAGGTTGTTTTGGTTACTGGTTCTAGTAGGGGAATTGGTAAGCAAATAGTTTATGATTTTGCTAAGAGGGGTGCTAGTGTTATTATTAATTATAACACTAGTGATGATGATGCTAAGTTACTTGAGAAGGAGATTGTTTCTTTATTTGGGGTTTCTGTTATGAGTGTTTGTTGTGATGTTTCTAATGAGGAATCTGTTAAGAAAATGGTGTCTAGTGTTTTAGATAAATTTGGTAAGATTGATATTCTTGTTAATAATGCTGGTATATGTAATGATACTTTATATGATGAGAAAAGTTATGATTCTTTTGTGAGAGTTTTAGGGGTTAATTTGATTGGTACTTATTTGGTTAGTAAGTATGTTTGTTCTGATATGCTTTTAAGGAAGAGTGGTAAGGTTATAAATATTGGTAGTGATAATGGTCTTATGAATGGTTATCCTGAAAGTGCGGAATATGATGCTTCTAAGGCGGGGGTTATTTCGCTTACTCATAATATGGCTAAATTTTATGCTCCTTATATTAATGTTAATTGTGTGTGTCCTGGTTGGGTTGATACGGATATGAATTTTATGCTTGATGAGTCTCAAATTAATAATATTAATTCTAGTATTATGCTTGGTAGATTTTGTACTGTTTCTGAGATTTCTAATGTTGTTGTGTTTTTGGCTAGTGATTATGCTAGTTATGTTAATGATTCTGTTATATGTGTAAATGGAGGTAGTTTATGAGAAATGATATAGTTATTAGTGATGATGTTCTTGAAATGGGTAGATGTGCTGATTTAGAACTTAGTTCTATATATAGTAAGTGTGATGAGCTTTGTTTTTTGAATACGAGAAAGGTTCTTAATGCTTTTATTAATAATAATGTTTCTACTAATGATTTTAATGGTACGAATGGTTATGGTTATAATGATATAGGTAGGGAAAAGATTGATGCTATATTTAGTGAGGTGTTTGGGGCAGAGGATGCTTTGGTTCGCGGGCAATTTGTGTCTGGGACTCATGCTCTTACGGTTTGTTTGTTTGCTATGCTTAGGCCTGGTGATGTTATGCTTAGTATTACTGGGGAGCCTTATGATACTTTGCATGAGGTTATTGGGATTAGGGATAATTTTAGTAGTTTAAAGGCTTTTGGTGTTGGTTATGAGCAGGTTGATTTAATTAATGATGAGTTCGATGTTGAGGGTATCAAAAGTGTTTTGAAAAATAAGAAGATTAAGTTAATTGAAATTCAACGTTCTAAGGGTTATTCTAATAGAAAAAGTATTACAATTTCTATGATTCGTGATATTATTAAGGAAATTAGAAGTGTTTCTAGTGATGTTATAATAATGGTTGATAATTGTTATTGTGAATTTGTTGAGGAATTTTCTCCTTTGGAGGTTGGTGCTGATATTATGGTTGGTTCACTTATTAAGAATTTAGGTGCTGGTATTGTTCCGAATGGTGGTTATATTGCTGGTCGTAAGGATTTAGTTTATCTTGCTAGTGAAAGGCTTGCTGTTCCTGGGGAGGGTAAAGATATTGGTGCGACACTTGATATGAATGTAAAAATACTTGAGGGTCTTTATATGGCTCCTTCGGTTGTTAATGCTAGTGTTAAAACTGCTATTTTTACGGCTTATATGCTTGAGAAACTTGGATTTGAGGTTAAGCCTAGGTATAATGAGAAACGTGCTGATATAGTAGAGGCTATCATTTTTAATAATCCTGATAAACTTGTTAAGTATTGTGGGGGAATTCAAATGGCATCTGCTATTGATTCTTATGTTAGACCGATTCCTGATGATATGCCTGGTTATGGTGATAAGGTTATAATGGCAGCTGGTACTTTTGTTCAGGGTTCTACTATCGAACTTTCTTGTGATGGTCCTTTTAGAAAGCCTTATATTGCTTATCAGCAAGGAGCACTTACTTTTGAATATGGTAAGTTGGGAGTTATGAAAGCTATTACCGAGATTAGAAAATAAAAAAAAAACAGAGTTTTGTTTTGTTTTAGACTCTGTTTTTAGTTTGTTTATTTTTCTTTGTTTGTTTTTTTAGTATTTGTTTTTGTTATTTTAGGTTTTTTGTTTTCTATTTTTGCTTCTACTATGTTTTCTTGTTTTGTTTCTTTTTTTGGCGTTTCTTCTTGTTTTTCTATTGTTTTTTGGTTGTTATCGTCTTTTTGAACAAGGCTCCATATAGTAGAAAGACCAAGAGTTAGTGCTATTAAACCTAATATTGTACCAAATACTGGAATTAACATTAGTAGTTTTAGTAAGATTATACCAATTATTCCAGATAGGTATTTGTTTGTGTTTAGGTTCATTAGTTTTTTTAGTAATAGGTTCCCTAGTATGAATCCTGAAATAATAAATGATATGTAAAGGGCAATTAAATATAGTCCAGCGATTATTAGTCCTAGATATATTCCTATGTTACTTACTAATAATAGAATACTAATTAATGGTATACATATTAGTAATAGGAATCCTATACCAATATTTTTTATATATTTTGTGTTTTTGTTATTATAGATTTTTTCTGTTTTATCTATTGCTTGTGGTATTAGTATAGTTATACATAAGAATACTACGACCATATTTAGGATGCTTTGTAATATTTCTGTTTTGTTTATTTGGTTATTGTCTGTTGTTTTGTATGTTTGTGTTTTTGCTATTTGAGCATTTTTTGATATGGTTTCTTTTGCGGTGTTATTATATTTTAGTGTTCCTTCAATTTTAACATTATCTTTTATTATTATTTCTGATGTGTCTATGTTGATGTTACCGTTTATAGTTGTGCCATTTTCAATTATTACTTTTGCTGCGCTTATGTTAATGTTTCTTTCTAAGTTACCGTTTAATGTTATGGTGTCTGCGGCTAGGAATATGTCTCTTCCTATACTGGCATTTTTAGTGAATGTTATTGTTTGTCCTGCGGCATATATGTTTTTTGTTATGTTACCATTTATTGTTATGTTTTGTCCTGCAATGAAACCATATTCTAGGTTTCCTTTTATGTTTATTGTTTGTCCTGCAATGAATCCTATACCATCGATGTTTCCAGCCATATCAATGATGTTTCCAGCGATAGCACTATCACCGTTTACTGTGTCTTGTAGTTTTACATTATCATCTGATGTAGCATAGAAGTCGTTTATTTCTTTTGCTTCGACTGGAATTGCTACCATGAATGTTAGTAAAACTAGTAATGCTAATAATTTCTTTTTCATTATAATAATCCTCCTTTGTTTAATTATAATACATTTGTTTTAGTTGTAAAAGAACTTTTTTATTTCTTTGTATATTTTTTGGTATTTTTAATCATTATTATTTTACAATGAAAAAAAACAAAAAATTAGCACTCATATATTGACAATGCTAATACATAATATTATAATGGTATTAGCACTTGAGTATTAATTGTGCTAGAAGAGGTGTTTTGTATGCTTACGACAAGACAAGAAAGGGTTTTGGAAATCATTATTAGAGAGTATGTTAAGAATGTTACTCCAGTTGGTTCTAAGCTTATATGTAATGAACTTAATTGTTCTTCGGCGACTGTTCGTAATGAAATGTCAGTACTTGAGAATCTTGGTTATTTGGAGAAGACACATATTTCTTCTGGAAGAATTCCTAGTGAACATGGTTATCGTTATTATGTTGATAATCTTATGAAACCTAAGGAAATGACTGGTGAAGATATGTTGAAACTTCAGACTATTTTCAATAATAATAAACTTGAGATTAATGATTGTTTGAAGAAGAGTTTGGAGATTATATCAGAACTTACTGATTATACTTCGGTTGTTTTGGGATCAGATTCAAGTACTAATAAACTTAAGAAGGTTGAAGTTCTTCCTCTTGATAGTGATAAGTTAATTGCTATTATTATAACTGATAAGGGACATATTGAACATAAACAGATTAGAATAGAGGGGGTTAGTTTAGAGGATATTAGTAAGAGTACTGAACTTATTAATAAACTTATTGTTGGGACTCCAATTAATGAGGTTAAGGAAAAGCTTGAGTTTGAAGTTAAGCCTGTTATTAATCGTTATGTTAAGCAACATGAGACTATATATAATGCTTTTTATGATGTGTTTAATGATTTTGTTATGAAGAGTGATGTGTCTTTTGTTGGAAGAAATAAGATTTTAAATCAACCTGAATTTAATAATGTTGAAAAGATTAAAAAGATTTTTAATAAGCTTGATGATGATACTTTGATTAGGTCTACTTCTTTGGATGATAAAGATATTAATATATATATTGGTAATGAGTCTAATGTTGATGAGGATGTTACAATTATAAAGACAAAGTATCAAACTGAAGATGATGAGGGTGTTATTGCTATAATAGGTCCTAAGAGAATGGAGTATTCTAAGGTTGTTTCTCTTTTAAATTATATTAAGGAGAATTTAGATAAAAAATGATGAGGAGTGTTTATGGAAAAGAATAATGTAGATGTTAATGAAGATGTAGAAAATGTTTCTGAAGTTTCTAATGAAAAGAAATCTAAAAAGGATAAAAAGAGTAAGAAGAATGATGAGGTTTTAGAACTTGTTAGTAAGCTTAAGGCTTTTGAAGAGGAAACTCTTAGGGCTAAGGCTGATCTTATTAATTATCGTAAGCGTAAGGATGAAGAAGTATCTAATATTCTTAAGTATTCAAATGCTGATATTTTGATGTCTTTGCTTCCTGTTCTTGATAATTTTGAAAGGGTTATTAATAAAGAGGATGTTTTAGATGATGTTAAGGTATATCTTGATGGTTTTAGGTTAATTTATAATCAGATTATTGATATACTTAAGGCTAATGATGTTAAGGAAATAGATGCTTTAGGAAAACCGTTTGATCCTTTGTTTCATCAATCTGTTACTATGAGAAAAGATGAATCTAAGGAATCTGGTATTGTGCTTGAGGTATATCAAAAGGGATATACATATAAAGACAAAATTTTAAGACCTGCAATGGTTATAATAAATGAGTAAAGAAAGAAGGAGATATATATGAGTAAAATTATAGGTATAGACTTAGGTACAACTAATAGTTGTGTCGCAGTGTTAGAAGCTGGGGAAGCTAAAGTTATTCCCAATCCAGAAGGTAATAGAACTACACCTTCAATTGTAGCGTTTAAAAATGAAGAAAAGTTAGTTGGAGATGTTGCTAAGCGTCAAGCTGAAACTAATCCTAATACTTGTCGTAGTATTAAGAGACTTATGGGTACTAAGGAAAAGGTTGAGCTTGATGGTAAGAAATATAGTCCAGAAGAAATTAGTGCAATGATTCTTGGTGATCTTAAGAATAGTGCAGAAGCTTATTTAGGTGAAAAAGTAACAAAGGCAGTTATTACTGTTCCTGCATACTTTAATGATGCACAACGTCAAGCTACTAAGAATGCTGGTAAGATTGCTGGTCTTGAAGTTGAAAGAATTATTAATGAACCTACTGCTGCATCACTTGCTTATGGTTTGGATAAACAAGATAAAATGCAAACTATTCTTGTTTATGACTTAGGTGGTGGAACATTTGATGTTTCTATTCTAGAACTTGGTGAAGGTGTATTTGAAGTTAAGGCTACTAATGGTAATAACCATTTAGGTGGTGATGACTTTGATGAAGTTATTATTAAGTATTTAGTTGATGAGTTTAAGAAGAGTAATGGTATTGATTTATCTAAAGATAAAATGGCTATGCAACGTCTTAAGGAAGCTGCTGAAAAGGCTAAGAAGGATTTGTCTGGTGTTACTACAACACAAATTTCTTGTCCATTTATAACTCAAGGAGCAGATGGACCACTTCATTTAGATATGACACTTACTCGTGCTAAGTTTGAATCTTTAGTAGGAGATTTAGTTAAATCTACTTTAACTCCAGTTAGAAATGCTTTGAAAGATGCTGGTATGAAGAAAGAAGATATTGATCAAGTTATTTTAGTTGGTGGTTCTACTCGTATTCCAATGGTTCAAGATTTAATTAAGAATGAACTTGGAAAAGAACCTAATAAATCAGTTAACCCAGATGAAGTAGTTGCTATGGGTGCTGCTATTCAAGGTGGGGTACTTACTGGTGATGTTAATGATATAGTACTTCTTGATGTTACACCACTTTCACTTGGTATTGAAACTCTTGGTAATGTTATGACTACACTTATTCCAAGAAATACAACAATTCCAACTAGTAAGAGTCAAGTATTTAGTACTGCTGCTGATAATCAACCTGCTGTAGATATTCATGTTCTTCAAGGTGAAAGACCTATGGCTGTGGATAATAAAACACTTGGTAGATTTCAACTTACTAATATACCACCTGCACCTAGAGGAGTTCCTCAAATTGAAGTTAAGTTTGATATTGATGCTAATGGTATAGTTAATGTTACTGCTAAGGATCTTGGAACTAATAAGGAACAATCTATTACAATTACATCTAATACTTCACTTTCTGAAGAAGAAATTGATAAGATGATGAAAGAAGCAGAAGCTAATCGTGATGCTGATGAAAAGAAAAAAGCTGAAGCAGATGCTATAAATGAAGCAGAAGCTATGGTATTCCAAACTGAAAAGGCTATTAAGGATCTTGGAGATAAGATTTCTGATAGTGAAAAGTCTGAAGCAGAAGAAAAAATTAAAGCTTTAAAAGATGCTATTGAAAAGAAAGATGTTGAAGATATAAATAAAAAACGTGAAGAGTTACAAGAAGTTACATATAAATTAGCTGCTAAAGTTTATGAACAAGCTAATAAAGAAAATGCTGAAGCAAGTGAAAATAAACAAGAAGAACCTAAAAATGATGATGTAAAAGAAGCGGATTTTGAAGAAAAATAATAGTAGTAAGCCTTACATTTTGTAAGGCTTCTAATATAAATAAATAATAAAAGGAGAAACTATGTCAAAACAAAGAAAAGAGATAAGTGATAAGTATAAGTGGGATTTATCTAAGGTGTATAGTAGTAGTGATGAGGTAAAGGCTGATATCAAGAAGTTGAAGACTATGGTAGATGATTATTTGAAATATAAGGGTAAGATTACTAGTAGTAGTGATATGCTTCTTAAGGCTACAGATGATTATTTTGCTCTTGCTAGAATTCTTGATAAGTTAATTGTTTATTCTCATATGAAGTTTGATGAAGATAAAGGTGTTTCAGAAAACGAATCATTAATGGGAATTGTTGATAAGTTTGCAGATGAGGTGTCTGAAAAACTTGCTTTTTATACTCCAGAGGTGTTAAGTGCTGATTATGATAAAATTAAGGAGTTTATTGCTGGTAATGAATCTTTAGAAAAATATAGTTTTATGTTTGAGGATTTATTTAGGGAAAAGAGGCATATACTTCCTTTGGAACAAGAGGAAATGATGGCTCGTTTAGGAGAGGTTTTATCTAACCCTGAAAATACTTTTAGGGTACTTGATGATGTTAATTTGAAGTTTGATGATATAACTGATGAAAATGGTAATAAAGTAGTGCTTAATAATAGTAATTATTCTAATTATTTAAAAAGTGAGGATAGAAATGTAAGAAAAGAGGCATTTGAAAGTTTATATAAATCATATAGTAATTATAAGAATACTTTTGCTTCTTTACTTCGTGGTAATGTAAAGAGTAATTTCTTTGTTTCTAATACTAGAAAATATAATAGTCCTCTTGAGATGTCTTTGTATAGTGATAATATTGATAGAAAGTTATATACTTCTTTGATTGGGAAGGTACATAATAATTTAGATATTATGAAGGAATATATGAGGGTTAGAAAGGATATTCTTGGTATTCTTGATGTTCATATGTATGATGTTTATGCTCCTCTTGTTAAGAATATAAGTAGGAATTACACTTTTGAGGAAGCAAAGGATCTTGTTTTAAAGGCGTTAGAGCCTCTTGGAGAGGTATATATTAATGATTTAAAAGGTCTTTTTGATAGTAATTGTATAGATGTTTATAATAATTTAAATAAGAGAAGTGGTGCTTATTCATGGGGATGTTATGATACTTTACCTTATGTGTTACTTAATTTTGAGGGTAAATTTTATGATGTTTCTACTATAGCACATGAACTTGGACATTCTATGCATAGTTTATATTCTACTAAGTATCAAGATTATCATGATCATGGGTATCCTATATTTTTAGCAGAGATTGCTTCGACTGTTAATGAGATTCTTCTTAATAAGTATTGTAGTTTGCATGCTGAAAGTAAGGAAGAAAAAGCTTATTATTTGAATAATTTACTTGAAAATTTTAGGACTACTTTGGTTAGACAAACTATGTTTGCAGAATTTGAACTTATGATTCATGACTTGGAGGCAAATGGGGAGGTTTTAACTGATGAACTTCTTTGTAATACTTATTTAAAGTTAAATAAGAAGTATTTTACTGATGAGGCTATTAGTGATGATTTGATTAAGTTTGAATGGGCTAGAATTCCACATTTTTATACTAGTTTTTATGTATATAAGTATGCTACTGGTATATCTGTTGCTTCTAGAATAGTTAGTGATATTTTGAGTGGAAAAGAGGGTGCTCTTGATAATTATATGAAGTTTTTAGCAAGTGGTGGTAGTGATTATCCACTTGAAATACTTAAGAAAGTTGATATTGACATAGAAAATGATGATACAATAGATAAGGCTCTTGATATGTTTAGGGAAACTTTGAAAGAGTTTGAAGAAATAATGAAGTAAGGAAGAGGTAGTTATGGCAAAACGCGATTATTATGAGGTTCTTGGCGTTGATAAGAATGCTGATGAGAAGGAAATTAAACTTGCTTTTAGACGTTTAGCAAAGAAATATCATCCAGATGTTAACAAAGATAGTGGTGCTGAGGAAAAGTTTAAGGAAATTCAAGAGGCTTATGCAGTTTTATCTGATGAGAAAAGAAGAGCTCAATATGATAAATTTGGGCATGCTGCATTTGATGGTTCTGCTGGAGGAGCTGGAGCCGGAGGATTTGATTTTTCTGGATTTGATTTTTCTGATTTGTCTGATATTTTTGATAATATGTTTGGTGGAGGAGCTAGTTCGTTTTCTTATTCTTCATCTTCTCGTGGTGGTTCTAGGAGAAAGACTAGAGGAAATGATAGCCTTTTAGTAATGGAAATATCTTTTATGGAGGCTGCATTAGGTGCGGTTAAGGAGATTGAGATTACTACTACTGAGAAATGTAGTGAATGTAAAGGAAAAGGTGGTTTTGGTGAACATACTTGTGATGAGTGTCATGGTAGTGGTACTATTACTGGAACACAAAATACAATATTTGGTAGTTTTTTAACAAAGACTACTTGTACTAGATGTAATGGTGAAGGTGTTGTGTATGATAAAGTTTGTTCTAAATGTCGTGGTAAAGGAAGAGTTAAAGTTGTTAAAGAAGTAGATGTTAAGGTTCCAGAAGGTGTTGATACTGGTAATAGAATTAGACTTTCTGATATGGGAGAAGCGTCTCCGAATGGGGGTCCTAATGGGGATTTATATATTGAGTTTAAAGTTAAAGAACATGATTTTTATGAAAGAGATGGAAATGATGTTTATTTAGAACTTCCTATTACTATTACTGAAGCTATAATGGGAACTAAAAAGGATGTAAAACTTTTAAGAGATGTTGTTACTCTTACTATTCCTGCTGGATCTAATTCAGGAGATAAGCATAGATTAAGAGGTAAGGGTATAAAAGATGTTAATTATCATAATCATGGAGATTTTTATGTTGTTTTAAAAGTTATTACTCCTAAAAAGCTTTCTCGTGAACAAAAGAAATTAATTGAAAAATTAAATGAAACAGATTTATCTGATAAAGTTATTGATAAATATAATAAATTTGTAGAGCAATAGTTTTGCTCTTTTTTGTGATATTAAAAGAATTTACAATTTGTGAATTTTATTATATTCTTAGAATGTCTTATATATTATTTGATGTTTAGTGTAATAATAAAAAAAGGACAATAAATAGTATCATTAATAATAACTGTGAAGTTGACATCAAGTATGTTTTTTGTATCATATCATTTAGTTATGTATGGAGATTTTATGACTATCGTGTTTTTGTTATAGATTCTTTTTCTTTGTTAAAGTAATTCGAAATATATTGATAACCTGTTTTTATTTTATCTTCTATTGATAAGGGGCTTTGATATATTTCGTTTAATTTATTCATTATGTTTTCATTGTTATATTCTATTTCATAAAAAGAGTCATAGGCGTATTTGTGTTTTTGATTGTCAAATACTTTTTGTAGATTTTTAGAGTTTAATATTGGGTCTACAACCATTTCACTATATATCCATGGAATATGTGGTGATTCAAATTCATTTTTTGGACAGTTTGGATATAATTCTTTCCATTTTTCGAACCAAAGGAAATGACATAATTCATGGGCACATGTTTCTATTAAAAATTCATTTTTTATTCCATCGTGTAATGAAAAAGTGAAGTTTTTTAAATATCTTGGACATACTGGTATTATTCCTACTGTTGCTTCAATAATATTGTGATTGGATGGCCATTTTATTTCTAAATATTTAGTTAATTCTTGAAAAAAGTTATTGTTATATTTATTCCAATTTTTGTTATATTTTTTTACATCATATTCTAGATTGTTAATATTATTGTTGTAGTATTTTGTTACTATTTCTGTTATTTCTGATTCATTTTTAATATTAGTAAGTTCTGGAAATAGAGAAATGGTTTTTTGATATATGTCTATGTAATTGTTTTTATCATTTATAATTGTTTTAATAAATTTAATATTGTCTTCTAAACTCATTTTTTTGAATATTACTTGTGGCATTTTATTCACCTCTTTATAATTATAACATGTTAATATAAGTTTTTGCATATAGATATTATTTTAGATATAATAATATTGTAATTATACGTTAATTAGTAATTATGTAAGTGGGTTATGTTATTAAAATTATTAAAGAAGGAGGATTAATTAATGGAATATGAAATTAGATTTTATTATCCAATTGAAGAATATGATAATAAATTAGAAAAATTAAAGAATATTGAAGGTTTGAGTTATGGAGGGAAAAAGTATGAAATTACTTCTCAATATGATTATCCTTCTGAAAGTATGAGTTTTTATTCAAAGAAAGTTGATGGGCGTTTTAGAATACGTAAAACTGTGGTTGATGATAGTAGTAAATGTATGCTTAGTTGGAAACGTAGACTTCCTAGTACTACTGAGAGTAATGTTAATAAAGAGGAAGAAGTTGAAATTACAATAAAACCAGAGGAATATGATAATTTGATATTTTTAGTTAATGATGTATTACATATGAAAGAGGTAGAGGTTTATGAACGATATAGAACAGTATTTTTTAATGGTGAAATAGAAATAGTGTTAGATGAATATCCTTTTGGTTTGGCTTTAGAGATAGAAGCTAAGAAGGAAATTGATAATCCTGAGGTTGTTATAGATAAGTATGTAAAATTGTTGGAACTAGATTATAATGATTCATATAGGTTGTCTTGGGATGATAAATATGGGGAATTATGTAAAGAACAGAATATTGAAGCTTTTAATAAAGTATTATTTGCTAATAAGATGCCTAAGATAAAGAATGACTTGATTTAATTATTGAGTTGTTTTTCTTTGGTTTAAATGTATAATTTAATGTAATTTCTTTTTTTATGTGTGATTTTGAGTAATTTTGTTAGGAGTTATAGAAATTTTTTATTATTTGTGTTATCATATTCTATGAAATTATTTAAGAAAGAAGGAATTATAATGAAAATATTATCTATTAATGCTGGTAGTTCATCACTTAAGTTTCAAATGTATGAAATGCCTGAAGAAAAAGTACTAATTTCTGGAGTTTTTGAAAGAATTGGTATTAATGATAGTTTTTATACTATTAAAGTAAATGGTGAAAAGATTAAGAAGGATGCTGTTTTAAGTAATCATGAAGATGCTGTTAAGATTTTGATTGATGAGTTATTTGAAAATAAAGTTATTACTTCTTTAGAAGAAATTGAAGGGGTAGGACATAGAGTTGTTCATGGTGGTTCTAAGTATGCAAGTTCTATTGTTATTGATGATGATGTAATTGCTGCGATTAAATCATTCTTTGATTTGGCTCCACTTCATAATCCTGCTAATTTACTTGCTATTAATGCGTTTACTAAAGCACTTCCTAGTGTTAAACAAGTAGCAGTTTTTGATACTTCATTTCAACAAACTATGGAACCTACAGAATATATTTATCCTGTTCCATATGAATGGTATACAGAATATGGTGTTAGAAGATATGGTTTCCATGGTATAAGTCATAATTATTTATCTGAAAGAATGAGTGAAATTCTTGGTAAGAAGGAATTTAAACTTATTACTTGTCATTTAGGTGGAGGATGTAGTATTGAAGCTATTGAAAATGGTAAATGTGTTGATTCTAGTTTAGGATTTTCTCCTAATGCTGGACTTATGATGGGTACTAGATGTGGTGATATTGATTCACAAATGATACCATATGTTATGGATAAGTCTGGTATGAGTTTAGATGAAGTTATGAATGCTTTAAATAAGAAAAGTGGATTTATTGGTGTTTCTGGTGTTAGTAGTGATTCTAGAGATATTGAAGCTGGAGTAGATAATGGTGATGAAAGATGCATTTTAGCACAACAAATGTTTGTTAATAGATGTGTTGATTATATTGCTAAGTATTATGTTAAACTTGGTGGTGTGGATGCTATTTGTTTTGCTGCTGGTCTTGGAGAAAATTCTATTACTACAAGAAAGCAAATAATTGATAAACTTGCTGTTCTTGGTATTAAGATTTCTGATGAAAGAAATAATGTTCGTGGAAAAGAAACTTTAATTAGTAGCGATGATTCTACTGTTCCAGTATGGATTGTTCCTACTGATGAAGAACTTATGATTGCTAAAGATACTTATAAATTTATCAAATAGATAGGATGATTATGGATGTACAAAGATATTTTTAAAGCAATAAAATCATATGATAATATTGTAATAGCTAGACATGTTGGGGTGGATCCTGATGCTATGGCTAGTCAAGTAGCACTTAAGAATTCTATAAAGGAAACTTTTCCTGATAAAAATGTTTATGCTATTGGGAATGGTACTATTAAGTTTAATTTTATTGGTAAGCTTGATAAGAATATTGATTTTGATGCTATGGAAAAGATTCTTCTTATTGTGGTAGATACTCCGGATAAGAGAAGAGTAGATATGGAAGAACTTACTCATTATGAGTATAGTGTTAAGATGGATCATCATCCTTTTATTGAAAAGTTTTGTGATATTGAATATATTAAGGATGATGCATCTAGTGCTTCGGAGATTGTTTATGATTTTTTGAAGAATACTAAGCTTGTACTTAATAAAGGGATATGTGAGATATTATATGCGGGGATGGTTGCTGATACTAATAGATTTTTATTTAATAATTCTAAGGCTGAAACTTTTAAAGTAGTTAGTGAGATGGTTTCTTTATTTGATATAGATATTACTAAAGTATATTTCAATTTATATAAGAGACCACTTGCTGAGGTTAAGTTTTTTGGTTATATGGCAAGTAATATTGAAAAGACTGATAATGGTGTTGGTTATATAAAACTTCCTAATGATGTGATTTTAGAGTATGGAGTTGATCCTGCGACTGGAGGTAATTCTATTAATGAGTTTAATAATATAGAAGAACTTCTTGTATGGCTTAGTGCTACTGAAGATGTTAAAAATAAAGTTATTAGGGTTTCTGTTAGATCTCGTGGCCCAGTTATTAATAAGCTTTTAGAGACATATGGTGGTGGTGGTCATGCTCTTGCTAGTGGGGTTAAACTTACATCTTTTGATGAGGTTTCAAAACTTGTTGAGGATTTAGATATGCTTTGTAAAGAATATAGAGAAAGTAGTGATAATAATGAAAATTACTAGTTCAGAATTTATAATAAGTGCTATTAGGAGAAGTCAGTATCCTACTGATAATTTACCAGAGTTTATGCTTGTTGGGAGAAGTAATGTAGGAAAGAGTAGTTTTATAAATACTATTACTAATAATAAGAAGATGGCTAGGGTTTCCAATACTCCTGGTAAGACTCGTAATTTAAATTTTTATTTACTTAATAAGAGGTTTTACTTTGTTGATGTACCTGGTTATGGTTATGCGTCTGTTAGTAAGAAGGAACATAGAAAGTTTGGTCTTATGATTGAGGAATATTTGGAGAAAAGACCTAATCTTGTTAGAACTTATATGTTAGTTGATTTGAGGCATAAGCCTAGTGAAGATGATATTCTTATGTATAAGTATTTGAAATATTTTAAGTTGCCTGTTACTATTGTTGCTACTAAGGCTGATAAGATTAGTAATAATAAACGTGAAAAGGCTAAGAATGTTATTTTGAAGACTTTAGAATTAGAGAAGGGTGATTCTTTTATTGTTCTTTCTAATGTTACTAGAGAGGGTAAAGATAAAATTCTTAATGAAATTGAAAGCCTAATAGAGGAAGAAGAAACTTTATAGGCTTTTTTTCATACAATAAATTAGGTGATTTAATGAGAGTTATAAATAAAAATGATAGGATTTCCATTTTTATTATAGATAAAGATAGTATAGATAGGGATAATATTAATGACTATATGAAGGGATTAATTTTAAAACTTAAGCGTAAATATAAAAAAGATATTTGTGGTTTTTATATAGGGCATGTTTATAGTTATAAATTTGGGGTTTTAGTAGAGCTTGTTAAAGAAGATGATTTGGATTTTTTTGGAGATATGTTGGATTTAAAGATTATTATTCATGATGATGAGGATATTTTTTTGAGATTTGATGATTATTTTTTATTAAATAATAAGTGTATTTATGTTTTTAAGAGTAAGTATTATGTGAATATAAGAGATATTAGTTATAGTGAGTTTTTGGGTATTTGTGAGTTTTGTGAGTTTGTTTTTGGAGAGGAACTTGAGAGTTTTAAGGGAAGTTTGAAAAAAGTTTTGTGTTAAATGTAAATGATTGCTATTTTTTTCTTTTTATGATATATTTTTAGTATAATAGGAGGAGTTATTATGGAAGAAAAGAAAAAAAGTAATAAGGGTTTAATTGTTTTGGTTGTTGTTTTAATTGTAATGATTATTCTTGGACTTATTGGTTATATTTGTTATGGTAAGTTTATGGTTGTTGAAGATGCTAGTAATAATCCTGTTAAAGATAACGTAACTGTTAATGATGATTTTTATTCTGTTAGTAATTTAGTTAAGAATAAATATATAAAGGAAATTACTAGTACTAGTAGTGAACTTGTTAATAATACTGTTATTAAGATCAGTTCTGGTAAGGTTTTAGTTGCAGATGATCTTAGTAAGGATAAACCTTCTTTGGTTGAGGCTAAGGGTATTAGTGGTACTCCTAAGTATGTTTATGCTTCGTTGTCACATAGTGTTTCTGCTACTTTGTTTGTGGTATTAACTGAAGAAGGGGATTTATATTATTCTAATGCTGGTAGTGATGTTTCTAAGGCTGTTGTTAAGGAGTTTACTAAGTTAAATAGTTCTAAGGTTGATAGTATATATGATTTTAATTATGATTTAGGTGGTTTTGTTAATTATCCTACTAAACCTCTTACTATTTATGCTTTATGTGATAATTCTCTTGTTAGTGTATATACTGATGGTTATTTGGATAATAAACCTGTTGGTAAAATGGATTCTACTTTTAAGATTGATTTTCCTAATCCTGATATGATTGCTAGTAGATGTGTTGAAGATTCTTGTGATGCTCTTTATGTTTCTTATGATAAAAAGTTATTTGATGGTACCAATGAGATTAAAATATCTGGGGATTCTTTAAGTGTTAAGGATGGTTTTGTTAAAACTGTAATTGGTTCTACTGGTGATATTGTTAAGGCTTCGTATTATATTATTGATAATAGTAATAATATTTATTTAATTGAAAAGGATTCTTCTAAGATTGTTGATTCTAAACTTTATAGTGAAAAGAAAATTAGTTCTTATGAATATAATGATAATTCTAATACTGTTACTATAAGTTATTCTGATGGCAGTACTGAGAAGATTGATATGACTTATATGTCTACTTTGTATTATAGATATAATAAGTAATTTGGCATCCTATTTTGGATGTTTTTCTTTTTCTTTTTTTCTTTTTATAGTATAATAATTTTGGTGGTTTATATGGTTTTACCTGCTGATAGTTATATTGTTGTTAATAAGACAATTATTACGGAGATTGATAAGCAAATTCTTATTGATTTGTATCAACCTATTATTGGAAATAAGGCTGTTTCTTTGTATCTTACTTTGTTTAATGATTTGGAGAAGAGTTCTTTTGTTAGTGGAGAGTTTACTCATCATCATTTACTTAGTGTTATGCAAATGTCTCTTAAGGATATTGTTATGGCTCGTGAGAAGCTTGAAGGAATTGGGCTTTTGAAGACTTATTTTAAGAAGAGTTCTGTTAGTAATTATGTTTATTTGATTTATGGTACTCTTAGTGCTAATGAGTTTTTTAATCATCCTATTTTGAACATGGTTTTATATAATAATGTTGGTAAGATTGAGTATAATAAGCTTGTTAGTAGGTATAAGCTTCCTAGGGTTGTTCTTAAGGATTATGAGGATATTTCTCTTAGGTTTGATGAGGTTTATACTAGTGTTCCGGTTAATTCTTTTTTTAATAATGATGAAATTGTTTCTAGGAAAAAGGGAGAAATTGTTTTTAAAGATGTTGTTGATTTTGATCTTTTACTTTCTGGTCTTGATAGTAAGATTATAAGTGAAAGGGCTTTTAGTAAGGATGTTCGTAATTTGATTAATAATTTGTCTTTTTTATATAATATTGATATTAGTACTATGCAAGGGCTTATTAGGACTTGTATAAATGAGAAGGGTCTTATTGATAGGGATTTACTTAGAAAAGGTGCTAGGAATTTTTATCAGTTTGAGAATAGTGGTAATCTTCCTACTATTGTTCATTATTCACAGCCTGAGTATTTAAAGACTCCTGGTGGGGATAATACTAAACGTGGTAAGATGATATATACTTTTGAGAATACTAATCCTTATCAGTTTTTAAAGAGTAAGTATAAGAATGGTAAGGTTATTACTAGGGATTTACAGATTGTTGAGAATTTGCTTCTTGATTTGAAACTTAGTCCTGGTGTGGTTAATGTTCTTCTTGATTATGTTCTTCGTGTTAATAATAAGAAGCTTAATAAGACTTATATTGAGACTATTGCTAGTCATTGGAAGAGGCTTGGTATTGAGACTGTTCCTGAGGCTATGAATGCTTGTATTAAGGAACATAAGAAGTCTTCTAGAAAGGGGACTGTTAAGAAGAGTAATAAGATTGATGTTGTTCCTGAATGGTTTGATCAAAAGATTGATGTTAAGAAATCAGATGAGGATCAAGAGATTGCTAATTTGATTAGTAATTATAAATAAAAAAGCTTAGGTTATTTGCAAGTGTAACCTGAGCTTTGTATTTTTTGTAAGGCTGTTTTTTTTGTATCGTTTCTTGTTATTAGTAATGAGTTTTCTCCTTCGGATTTATCTTTTGTGAAGTCATAGTTTATTTTTAGGTATACGCCATCTGCTTTGTCTCTTAGATTAGCGTGTTTATCTGATATTAAAAGACTGTATTGATCGTATTTTGAATGATAATATATTTCTGCATCTGTGGAACTTGGAGAAAAACGCATTTCGTCTTTATATTTATAAGTTGTTGGTTTGTCTTTTTCGAAGTTTATTTTTATTTTTGATTTGTAGTTATTTGTTTCTATTGTACATTTTAGTGTTTCTGAACATCCTGTTAGGAATATAGGAATTATTAGTATTAACAACATTTTTATTCTTTTCATTTATATCACCTCTTACATTTTATTACATTTTTTTCTTTTTTTCAATCATTTACTTATCTTTTTTTTGTTGTTATAATATTATTTATTGGAGGGAAGTATTTTGGTTTCAGAAGATATTTTAAATATGAAGTTTAATAAAAAGGATATATATGGGGCTTCTTTGTGTGAAACGTGTTTTGATAATGGGAGATTTTGTGTTGTTTATTTAGGTGAAATTGTTGGTGTTTTAAATGACAATTATTTACTTGATTTTGATAGTGGTAATATTTATACTGTTATTGATATAAATGTTGATACCAAGAATAAACCTATTGGTAAGTATGTTTTGTCTCCTTATAAAGTATATGATAAATCTGGTAGGGTTAGTCCTATTGATGTTATGTGTGATAAGAGTTTAGTTAGAAAAAGGTGATTTTATGAAAGATGTTTTGGATTCTTATGATAGGGTTAGTTTGGAGTTTATTGGTAATAGTAATTCTTTACATGAACTTGGACTTAATTCTAAAAGAATAGAGGAGGCTGCAAGCAGGCAAATACTTGATGTTTTAGGTCTTGATGATTATGATGTTATTTATACTAGTGGTAATAGTGAGAGTTTTTCTACTATTTTGTTTAATTGTTCTGGAAATGTTTATTCTGATGCTATTGATGTTTTGTATATTTGTGATTTGATGGGTATTCCTGTTTCTGGTGATGATGTTTATTTATTTTCTACTAGGGATGAGGTTATGCTTGATGCTAGGTATAAACATATTGATATAGATTTAGATAAAAAATATAATAATTTAAATGATTATGATTTTATTACTATTGGTGATTATATTCCTTTTTTTGGTGTTCTTCTTAAGAAAAAAAATATTTTTATTAAGCCTTTGATTAATGGTGGTAAAAGTGTTACTAAGTATCGTAGTGGTACTAGTCCTACTAGTTTAATTGTTAGTTTTTCTAAATTTATAAAAAATAGGTATAAAAGTATTTAACTGGTTAATAATATTATTGGGTGATTAAATTGGGAAAGGAAAAACAAAATATTAAGTGTGATGTACATTCTTGTAAACATTGTAATTGTGATGATGATCATTGTGGTTTAAGAGAAGTTGAAATTAAGAATCAAAGTGGTGTTGCTAAGAATGAAAAGGAAACTATTTGTTCTAGTTATGAGCTTGATAATGAAAGAGTGGATGAATAGTTTTTAAACATATCGTGTTTGTTATATGTTTTAGAGAGCTTGACTAAGTCAATGCTCTTTTATTTTTTAAAGTGTAAAATTTGTACTTTGGAAGAATAAGCATAAATATTATTAGGAATAATTCATTAATAAAGCAAGAAGAGATTGCTAATATGATTAATAGGTCGTTATTGAAAATAAAATTAAAATATAATATAGATAGAATAGGGTGTTTGTCAATGCTTTTTAAAATATATAATGTTTGCTATATATTTTTTATGTTATAATGGTTTTAGGGTTTGTGGTGGGATTGTATATTAGTGTTTTTGATTGTTTGATTACTAGGTGAAGTGTTCTTTTTTTTGCTAAGAAGAAGCTTTTTTCTAGGAGTTTAAAGATTACTTTTTTAGAGATTATTAATGTTAGTGATTGTTTGCTTTTTATGAATAATAAGTTTAGGGATTTGGTTGTTTTTAATTTGGAGGTGAAGTAATGTCTATTTTTGATGTGTTTAGAATAAAGAGGAGAATTCCTAGTCCTTGGGCTAAGTATTATAAGCGTTCTGATATGAAGATAAAGATTCCTAATATTACTATGTATGATCAGGTTAGGGATAGTAGTATTAAATACGGTGATTTGGTTGCTGTTGAGTATATGGGGAGAAAGATTAAGTATAAGAAGTTTATTAAGTTAATTGATAGGGCTAGTAATGCTTTTTATAAGATGGGTGTTAGGAAAGGAGATGTTGTTACTATATGTCTTCCTAATGTTCCTGAGGCTTTGATTTCTTTGTATGCTCTTAATAAGATTGGTGCTGTTGCTAATATGCTTCATCCTTTATCTAGTACTAGTGAGATTAAGGATAGTATTGTTAGTACTGGTAGTAAGTATTTGGTTTTATATGATGGTTTGTATGATAAGGTTTCGTCTTTTATTTCTGATACTTTGGTTAGAAAGGTTGTACTTGTTTCTGTTTCTTTATTTATGCCTTTTTATATGAGATTTGCTTATAATATTAGTAATTTTTTTAAGACTAAGCATTTTGTATCTGGTATTTATGTAAAGTTTAAGTGGTTTTTGTTATTTTCGTTTAAAAAATATAATTTTTCTTATTCTTTAGGTAAGAATAGTCCTGCTGTTATTTTACATAGTGGTGGTACTAGTGGTAAACCTAAGAATGTTGTTTTGCAAAACAGGGCTTTTATTTTGGGTAGTATGCAGGAGAAAATTGCTCTTAAGAGACTTGAGGTTGGGGATTGTTGTCTTGCTATTATGCCTAATTTTCATGGTTTTGGTCTTAGTGTTTGTATGCATACTCCTCTTTGTTTAGGGTGTTATACTATTTTGATTCCGAGGTTTGATTCTAAGAAATTTGATGTTTTGTTTGATAAGAAAAAGCCAACTTGTGTACTTGGAGTTCCTACTTTATTTGAGGCTCTTATGTCTTGCTGTAATGTTAAGAATCTTGATTTGTCTTTTTTAAAGTATGTTGTAAGTGGAGGAGATGTTTTACCTACTAGTCTTGAGGAAAGAATAAATTCTTATCTTTCTTCTCATAATTCTAGTGCTAAAATAACTCAAGGTTATGGTATGAGTGAGGCTTTGGCTGCGGTTTGTCTTGCTCATGATGAGGTTAATAAGAGTGGTTCGGTTGGTATTCCTTTACCTGGAAATTATGTTAAGATAATTGATTCTAATAGAAAGACTTTGCCTTATGGTTCTATAGGAGAGATTGTTATTAATTCTAAAGCTTTGATGATGGGCTATTTGAATAATGAGAGTGAGACTAATGCTGCTTTGCAAGTACATAAGGATGGGCATGTTTGGCTTCATACTGGAGATTTGGGATATATGGATTCGGATGGTTTTGTTTTTTATGTTTCGCGTGAGAAGAGAATGATAATTACTAGTGGTTATAATGTTTATCCTTCTCATATTGAGGAGATTATTGAGAGTCATCCTGCTGTTTTACAATGTACTGTTGTAGGTGTTCCTCATCCTTATAAGAAAGAGGTTGCTAAGGCTTTTATTGTGTTAAAGGAAGGTTATATGTCTTTGTTTGTTCGTGGTGAGATTAAGAAGTTATGTGAAGAGAGGCTTGCTAAATATATGATTCCTAAGTATTTTGTATTTAGAAAAAGACTTCCTAAGACTAAGCTTGGTAAAGTTGATTTTAATGTACTTAAGAATGATAGTGATGGTGATGATGAATAAAAAAGGGAATTTCTATAATTATAAAAAAGACTATTTTTTGTTGATGAACATATGTTTGTTTGATATAATTGATTTATTAAGGGGCAAGATGCGATGTATAATGCTATAGTGTATCCAAATATTGTTTAAGAAAATGTTAATAAATAAGAGTTTGTATGTACTTATTTTGTTCTTAAGAGATTATTAAGTATTTAGATTTGGTGGTGTTTTATGAAGAAGATTGAGCTTTTGTCTCCGGCTGGAGATATGAAATGTCTTAAGATGGCTGTTTTATGTGGTGCGGATGCTGTTTATATCTCTGGAAAGGAATATGGTGCTAGGGCGTATGCTACTAATTTTACTTTGGAAGAGATTAATGAGGCTGTTAAGTTTTGTCATTTGTATGGTGTTAGGCTTTATGTAACTGTTAATACTTTGATTAATGATGAGTTTCTTGATGATTGTGTTTCTTATATTGAGAAGCTTTATAAGATGGGTGTTGATGCTTTGATTATGCAGGATGTTGGTCTTATGATGCTTGTTCATGAGAGGATTCCTTCTTTTGAGATTCATGCTTCTACTCAGGTTCATAATTCTAATAATGATTCTTTAAAGTATTTGAAGAGTATTGGTTGTACTAGATCGGTTTTAGCACGTGAAATGAGTGTTTCGGATATTAAAGAGATAGATACAGATATTGAACTTGAGGTATTTATTCATGGGGCTTTATGTGTTTGCTATTCTGGTTGTTGTTTGATGTCTTCAAGACTTTTTGGTAGGAGCGGTAATAAGGGTGCTTGTGCGGGACCTTGCAGATTTTGTTATGATTTGTATAATGATGATGATAAGATTCCTTTGCCTTTTGATTATTTACTTAGTATGAAGGAACTTTGTGTTGGAGATAATATTTCTGAGCTTATAAGACTTGGTATTAATTCTTTGAAGATTGAAGGAAGAATGAAATCTAAGTATTATGTTGGTTATGTTACTAAGTTTTATAGAAAGTTAATTGATAAATATTATTTGGGTGAGGATCTTTTTGTTAGTGATGATGAGTATATGAATCTTATGAAGTTATATAATAGGGAGTTTACTGGTGGTTTTTTAAGTGATTCTTGTGATGTTGTTAATCCTAAGACTTGTAATCATCAAGGTTATGTTATGGGAAAGGTTTTATCTTGTGACAAGAGAATAAAGATTAAGCTTTTGGATGATGTTACTCAAGGAGATGGTATTCGTTTTTCTAATGGTGAGGGGATGATTTGTAATTATATTTATAATGATAAAGGTCTTCTTATTAATAGTGCTAGTAAGGGAGATATTATATTTCTTGATAACAGGGTTAATTTAAAGTCTAATTGTTTTGTTAATAAAACTTTGGATGTTTCTTTGGAGAAGGAAATTGAGAGTTTTTGTGATAGAAAGATTCCTGTTAGTTTTGAGGTTATTGCTCATGAGGGAGAGAAACTTGTTATATCAATAATTTGTGATGATATAAAGATTACTAAGTCTTTAGGGGTTGTTAGTCTTGCTATTAAGAATTCTACTAGTTGTGATGATATAAGACTTAAGCTTTCTAAACTTGGTTCTAGTCCTTTTTGTCTTGATGATATTAGTTTTTCTATGGATGATGGGATTTTTATTCCAATTAAGAATGTTAATATTTTGAGAAGGGAACTTGTTTCTGAACTTATTTCTAGAAGAGAAAGTGTAAATGATTCTTTTAGAATTTGTGATATTAAGTATAACTTTAATTGTTGTAAGTTAACTAATGAGATTAGTTTTTTGGTTAGAAATGAGTCTCAACTTAAGATGCTTCTTAATTATGATGTGTTTATTTATGTGGAATCTTTTGAGCTTTATGATAAGTATAAGTCTTATGATAGGGTGTATTATCGTGGTTCTAGGATAAATAGTAATGCTTCTTTTGGGAAAATGGTTATTGGAAATAATAGTGGTTTTATTGGGAACTGTTCTTGTATAAGTGATATTTATATGAATGCTTTTAATAGTGTTTGTGTTAATGCTTTTCTTAAGTCTGTGTATAAGGTTGGTTTATCTCCGGAACTTAGTGTTTATGATATTAATGATTTAATTAATGGTTATAAGAAAAGATATGGTAGTCTTCCTAATGTTGAGGTATTTGTATATGGAAAGTTAGAACTTATGATTATGAAGTATTGTCCTGTTAAGTGTTTCGTTAGTAAGAGTAGTATTTGTAATGCTTGTTTTAATAATAAGTTTTATTTGGATGATAGGAATAATCATAGGTTTAGGTTGCTTGGAGATGAGAATCATTTTATGAGGATTTTTGATTATAAATGTGTTGATTTACTTGATGATATTTCTATTTTAAAGGGGTTTGGAGTTTCTAATTTTAGGGTTGATTTACTTGATGAAAAAGATAGTGATATTGAGTGTATTTTGAGGAGATTAGATATTATATAAGTAGGTGATTGTTTTGAATAAGAGAGAGGAAATTGATAGGCTTTTAGTTGGTAAGGAATATTTGAAGGGTGGTCTTTTATATTGTCGTAGTGTTGATGAAGTAAAGGGTATTTTGGAATTATCTTACTTTGATAATCCTAAGTATAGGCATTTACTTACATCAAATATTTGGCAAAGTAATGTTAGTGATATTGTTAATATTCTTAGTATGAAGGAGTGGGATGATCCTAAGTTTAAGGGTTTACTTACTCCTACTATATGGCATAGTAATTATAATGATGTTAGAATTATTTTGAAAATGTCTTATTTTGATGATCCTAAATATAAGAATCTTTTTACACCAAATATATGGCAAAGTAATCCTAATGAGATTGATAAGATTATTTCTATGAAGGAATGGGATGATCCTAGGTTTAAGGGTTTACTTACTTCAAATATATGAAATTATAATGCTGATAATATAGAAAAGGTTCTTAGGCTACCTTGTTGGAAAGATCCTAAGTTTGAAGGGTTATTAACTTCTACTATATGGAATTGTAGTTTTGAAGAGATTAAGAAAATTGTTAGTTTACCTTGTTGGAAAGATCCTAAGTTTGAGGGGTTGCTTACTCCTAATATATGGAATTGTAGTTATGAAGAAATTAAGAAAATTGTTAGTTTACCTTACTGGGATAATCCTAAGTATAGTCATTTGCTTACTTCTGGTGTTTGGAGTACAACGGCTTTAAATATTGATGAAATTCTTAGTTTGCCTTACTTTGATGATCCTAAGTATAGTCATTTGCTTACTTCTGGTATTTTTCATAAAACTGCTTCTGAGGTTAAAGAAATTTTTGAACTTCCTTATTTTGATATGTATCCCGAACTTTTAACATCTAGTATTTGGAGTAGTAATGTTAGTAATATAAAGAAAGTTTTTGAAAATAAGATTATTATGAGTAATCCTAATTTGTTAAAACCTAGTATCTTTAGTATTTCTCTTAAGAATGTTGATTCTGTTTATGAATTTTTTGAGGAATATGGAATAGAGAATTATATTACAATAAATTCTTTTAGGAGAGGTATTTCTAAACAAAGGAGTTTATTTATATATATGGAAGATAATAATATTCCGTTTTTGGTTGGGGATGATAATAATTTGAAGCTTAATCCTATGCTTAATGCTTCTAATGCTGTTATGAAAAGAAAATATGGTATTGATGTTAATGATTTATATAAGAGGGGTGCATGTAGATGAATGTTTCTTTAGATAAGTATTCTGATTCTGTTTTAGATAATTTGGATGATAATAATATGCTAAAGATTATTGGTTTTTTAAGAGATTATTGTTGTGATTGTATAGATGATTTACTTATGGATTATATGGATTTGTTTACTATTCCTTATGCTGAGTTTGTGTCTAAGTTTCATAAGCTTAATGCTAAGTATGATAATTGTTTTTTGGATTTGGCTTCGGAAAATATGAATTTTTTTGATGAATTTTATTATGATTTATGATAGTTGTGATATAATTATTTTAGGAGGGATAATATGAGATTAAAAGATAAAGTTGCAATAATCACTGGGGGTTCTAGTGGTATTGGATTTGCTGTTGCTAAAGCATATTTGAAAGAGGGTGCTAAGGTTGTTATCGCATCTTTTGATAAGGATGAGGTTTTATCTAGCGTAAAGGAACTTGATTCTTTGAATGTTTTAGGAACTGTTTGTGATGTAAAGAAAACAGAGGATGTTAAGAGGGTTGTAAGTGAGACTCTTGATAAGTTTGGAAGAATTGATATTCTTGTTAATAATGCTGGTATTACTAATTCTGGTTTTACAGAAAATGTTAGTGATGAGGATTTTATTAATATGTTTGATGTTAATACTTTTGGAGTATTTAGGTTTATTAGAGAGGTTATACCTGTTATGAAGGGGCAAGGAAGTGGTTCTATTATTAATACTAGTTCTATGGTTGCTAATGATGGTTCTAGAATGCAAACTGCTTATTCTGCTTCTAAGTATGCTGTTAATGGTATTACTAAGTCTTGTGCTAAGGAACTTGGGCCTTTTAATATTAGAGTTAATGCTGTTGCTCCTGGTGCTGTTATGACTAATATGGTTAAGGGTGCTACTACTCCAGAAATGAGGGAAATGTTATGTAAGACTTGTGCTCTTAATAAGATTGCTGAACCTGAGGAACTTGCTGGAGCTTATGTTTATCTTGGTAGCGATGAGGCTTCATTTACTACAGGAGTTATTTTAAGAGTTGATGGTGCGACTGTAATGTAGATAGAGTTTTCTATCTTTTTTTATTTTATTTGGTTTTTTGTATGTTATAATTATTTTAGGATAGGTGATTGTATGAATAATGTTTATTTGGAGAGAATTAGAAGAAATCTTTTGATTGTGTCTCAATATTTTGATCCTGCGAAGAGTTCTTATTCTGTTTTAAAGAGTTGCGCTTCTTCTTCGACTGCTGAGGAGATGCTTTTGAATCTTAATAAACTTGGGGAGACTAAGGATTTTCCTGATAATTTTAGGAATTTCTTTTTTGAGGTTGATAGGATGCTTAATGAGATAATTAGAATTGATAAAGAGATTTCTGATACTTTGTCTAAACGTGATGATAAATATAGGGAAGTTAAGGATGAGTATGCTAAGAGAGGTATGGTTTATGATGATAGTTTTTTAACTAATGAGGATTATCTTAATATGAGTTATATACAAAAGAAGGAGTATTTGGAACGTTTGGATAAACAACTTGAATTTGTTGATATTTCTTTGGATGAGGGTATTAAAAAGGAAAAGAAGCTTGGTGAGGGTTATAGTGATGAGGTAAATCGTATGGCTAATGTTAATAATTCTAATGATAAGGGACAGATTAATTCTATTGAGAGGCAAGCTATTAATAATTTTAAGATTGTTAATAATCCTGATGAGAATTTTGTTTTTTCTATTATTGAACATTTTCGTGAGGAACAGAGAGAGGGTTCTAGGCTTAATATAGATATTGATTATTCTAATAGTAGTGCTGTTACTTTGGTTGTAGGTTATAAGGGAAATGTTGTTAATGAGAAGGAACCTGCTTATAAGTGTGTGTTTAGTGATATGGAATATTTTAATGCTTTTGTTAGACCTATGTTAATTTCTTTACATGTTATTGATGGTGAGGTTAAGTCTAATCTTGATAATGGTGAACTTGATTCTGAGAATAATATTGGTGAGACTATGAGTGTTAGTGGTGATACTAAAGAGGTTATGGAGACTTCTGATGAACTTAATTATTATGTTGATTCTAGGAGTGAGGTTAGAAAGAATAAGAATGTTAAGGTTAGAAAACTTGAGATGCCTAATAATATGGGTAATTCTAATGGTGTTTTGTTTAGTGTTATTATGGTTGGTGTTTTGTTATTAGTGGTTGTTATTCTTTTAATTTTTGTGTTTAGATGATATAATTTATGTGAGGTGTTTTTTATGAGAAACTTAGATGAAATAAAGAATGAATTAAAGGAGATACAGGTTAATTTTAATCCTGAGAAATCTACTTATAAGATTATAGATAGTGTTATTAATGATTCGATGAGTGTTGATTTAATGATTAAGAGTTTACAGGGTATAAAAGGTATTAATAAGTATCCTGATGATATTAAAAATAAATATTTTGAGATTATTGATAGTTTGAATAAGATTCTTGTTTTGGAAAAGGAAAAGGCTTATAAGGAAGAACAAGAGAAGAAGACTAAGGAACTTAAGGATATTATTAGTAATCTTGAGAAAAGAGATAATAAGAAGAATGAAGATACTACTTTGAATAAAGATGATAATAATAATAGTAAAGATAATAAAGATAAGGCTGTACTTAATGATGTGAAAGAGTCTGATAATGTTAATTTTAAGAAAAATTTGTCTTTGGATAAGATAGTTTCTAAGTCTGTTTCGGGGGATAAAGTTAGGGATGATAAAGTTTCTGATGAAATGGTTGTTGATAAGTCTAAAAAGATTTTTTCTTGTTTACTTGGTTTAATTGCTTTATGTATTATGATTGGGGTTTTACTTATTATATTTTTGTGATTTAGGAGGTTGTTATGGGAAAGGTTATTGATGGAAAATTATTGCAAAATAAGATTAAGAGTACTTTTTGTGAGAAGGTTAATGGTATTTCTGATAAGTTAAAGTTAGTAGTTATTCAGGTTGGTAATGATGCTGCTAGTAGTGTTTATGTTAGAAATAAGGGTAGGCTTTGTGAAGAAGTTGGTATTTTGTTTGAACATGTTAAGTATGATGATATTTCTGAGGATGAACTTATTAATAAAATAGGTGAATTTAATGTTGATTCTAGTGTTACTGGTATACTTGTACAACTTCCTTTGCCTAGTCATATAAATGAAAGTACTGTGTTAGATTCTATTTCTAGTGTTAAAGATGTTGATGGTTTAACTAGTAAGAATATTGGTAATTTATTTGCTGGTAAGGATGGAATTGTTCCTTGTACTGCTTTAGGGGTTATGGAAATTATTAAGAGTACTGGTGTTTCTGTTTCTTCTTTGAATGTTGTTTTAGTGGGGCGTAGTAAACTTGTTGGTCTTCCTCTTGTGTCTTTACTTCTTAAGGAGAATGCTACGGTTACTGTTTGTCATTCTAAGACTCGTAATCTTAGTTCTATTACAAAGAATGCTGATATTTTGATAGTAGCAGTTGGTAAGAAGTGGCTTATTGATAGTTCTTATGTTAAAGATGGTGCGATAGTTGTTGATGTTGGTATTAATAGGGTAGATGGTAAGCTTTATGGGGATTGTAATTTTTCTGATATTTTAGATAAAGTTAGTTATATTACTCCGGTTCCTGGAGGTGTTGGGCCTCTTACTGTTATTATGCTTATTAATAATGTTATTAAGGCTTATGAACTTCAAAAAGAGGAAAATAGTTAAAAAGTACTTTACATATTATGAATTATATTTTATAATTATTTTAGTGCTTTTGGAGTGGTACTCAAGAGGCTGAAGAGGCGCCCCTGCTAAGGGTGTAGGTCGGGTAACTGGCGCGAGGGTTCAAATCCCTCCCACTCCGCCATTAA
>CAKOIY010000006.1 GCA_934087515.1 uncultured Bacilli bacterium | reverse complement strand
GCTTAATCCATATTGATTACTACTGTTTTTCATATTCATTATATTTGTTTCAAATGTACTGATTGTTTGATTTCTTATACTACTTAAATTAGGCTTAACAGTTATATTATTTATATCTCCAGTAATCTCAAACTTTCCTGCCCAAAAACCAGTTAATTCTTTTTCTCCAAATGTAAATGCTGGATGTGTATATGTTTTATTATTACATGTTGTATTGGTACATTCTTCGTTAGAATCTTCTACTTTACAAGATTCAGAACTGGCATCAGAAGAGCCACTTATTGCTTCTTGACACTTTATTTCTCCGGTGCTACTAGTTCCAGTTTCAAAATCTATTTTTATTTCTTGGGGATTACTACTTCCAGTGTCTCCTCCTGAATTATAATTCCATACTTTGTATTTATATCTAGGAATCCACACTTGCATTGTAAGTATATCATCCATTGATATTTCTGTTCCTAAGGCAGCATTTTTATACTTTTCTCTATTAGTTGATGAGACAGTAACACTATTTGCCCACATTTTATTATCATAATCATACCACTTGTACTTTTCTTTGTGATTGCTTTTATCTGCTTTTTTCCAAGTTTCTGATGTTGCATCGTAATATACTGGTATCATTGCATCATCTAAAACAGGCTCATTTGCTCCGCTTGTATCTAAGTTTTTAAGTCCTACTTTTGCTTCAATAGTCTTCTTCCCTACTATAGTATCAGTAAAATAGGCATAAGATGTTGTAATAAAATATGATAATAATCCTGCTAATACTAATATTCCTACACATACTGATGATAAGATATACTTATTAAATTCTTTAACATCTTTGTGTAAATATTTATAAAGATCACTTTTTTCTTTTTTATCCATATTTTTGCTCCTTACTATTATTACAATATAATTTTACAATAATTTGGTTTTTGTTTCAATAAAAAAGATAAACTTTTTTTCTAGTTTACCTATTTTATATCATTTATCTCTCTTTCTAAATCTTCTTTTGATCTAAATCCTACTAGTTGTTTTTTTATTTCTCCATCTTTTATTATTAATATATTAGGTATAGACATTATTTTATATTTTTTAGCAAGTTCTTCTTCTTTATCTACATCTACTTTTATTATATTTATATTTTCTAAGGTTTCTAGTACTTGTCCTAGCATTTTACAAGGACCACACCAATCGGCATAGAAATCTACTAGATAAAGTCCTTCTAGTTTTGTTAAATCTTCTTTATCATAAGTTTTTATCATTTTATCCTCCTTAATAATTAATTTTCCCTTTTTGTCTTAGTTTGTTTAAATAATCATTATCAATAACTTCATGTTTTAGTAGACTATCTACTACTCTTTTATTGAAAACAGCTTTGTTTTGGTTTTTATTATAAGTTTTTGTTATGTCATATATATCGTTTATTGCATCATTCATATCTCCAACTATATTTGATAATACTGGAGATGAATTTACTATTTTTGGAGCCATATTTGATTCATTCATAATTTTTAGATTGAATGCTGGTTGATTAAAGAAAAATAATATTGCAAAAAGAATTACATATGCTTCTAGTAATCCGACTATAAAACCTAGTATTTTTGATGGTATACCAAGTATTATGGTCATATTAAGTATTTTTTCAAAGATTCCAGTGAATTTTATTACTATTACAAGTAATGATGAAAATAAACATAATAGTAACATAAATGCAATAAGTTGATACATAACAATATTAAGAGAAGTTAATCCTTCGAATGGTCCAGCAAAATTAAAGAATGGTAATGTAAAACTTAGAAAGTTTGCTATTATATCTTTGAAAAGCCATGCTAGTACAAAACATAATATTGTTCCAATTAAAACTACTCCTTGTTTAAAAAAACCATTTTTTAGTCCTGTTACTCCTCCTAGTAATAACCCCATTATAATAACTACATCAATAATATTCATAACTATTACCTCCATATATAGTATACAATAATTGTTTTAAAATATAAAGTAAAATTTGAAATGATAATAATTTTTTGTTTTTTATAATATTTTTTGATAAGACTATTTTTGATAAAATATTTATTCTATATTTTCATACTATTAATTAGGTGATTCTATGCTTAAAAATAATAGACTCTTACTTTTTATAACTATGACTAGTTTAATTTTTATTGGTCTTGTTATGATTTATTCAGCTTCTTATATATGGGCTGATTATAAGTTTGGTGATAGTTTAAAATATGTTAAGCAACAAGCTATTTTTATTGGTCTTGCTTTTATTCTTTTATCTATAGTATTAAAACTTGATTCTTCTTTTTTTTATAAGTATTCTAAAGCATTTTTAATTGGATCTTTTATTTTACTTGGTTTAGTATTAATACCTGGTGTTGGAGTTGTTAGAAATGGTTCCAGAAGTTGGTTTGGAATTGGATCGTTTGGAATACAACCTAGTGAAGCAATGAAACTTGCTTTAATTATTTTTTGTTCTAAGTTTTTGAGTACTAAGACAAAAGCTTATAAAAGCATAAAAAGTTTATTACCCATTTTATTTGTTACTGGTCTAGCTTTTATTTTAATAATGCTTCAGCCAGATTTTGGTACAGGATTTATTTTGATTATGTCTATTATTGCTCTTCTTTTTATTTCTGGTGTTAAAAATAAATATTTTGTTATTTTGGGAATATTTTTAGTTTGTGGTGCTACTTTATTAATACTTATTGCTCCTTATAGATTAGATAGAATAACTTCTTTTTTAAATCCTTGGAAAGATCCTTTAGGAACTGGTTTTCAAATTATTCAGAGTTTGTTTGCTATTGGCCCTGGTGGACTTTTAGGATTTGGTTTTTTAGAGTCTAGACAAAAACATTTTTATTTACCAGAGCCTCAGACAGATTTTATATTTTCTATTATTTGTGAAGAATTTGGTATTATTGGAGCTTTTGTTATTATTTGTTTATTTACTATTTTAATTTATTTAATAATCAAAATGGCTTTGCAAGAAGATAATTTATTTAAAAAATATGTTATTTTTGGACTTGGTTTTCAAATAATATTTCAAGCAATACTTAATTTATCTGTTGTTATTGGTTTAATTCCTGTTACAGGGGTAACTCTTCCTTTTATTTCTTATGGTGGTAGTAGTCTTTTGATAACTGTGTTAAGTATTGGTATTATTCTTTGCTTAACTAAAAAAGAACAGATAAATTGATCTGCTCTTAGTTATTTTTAATTAATCTTATTGGAGTTACTACTGTTCCTACTAATAGAAATGTAATTAGTAATCCTTCTAAAAGATTAATATCATTATTGCTTTCAATACCAGTTGAAGGTGGTGTTATTTCAACTTTTCCTTTTATTACTGGTATTACTTTGTTACTACTTCTTTTATTGATTAAAGTATTAATTATATTATAACCATTATAAGTTGTAGTATAACCCTTTACTTTTAATTCTTCGATAGTATAGATTATTTCCTTACCATTTTCAAATTTATCTAAATTGTTTAAAATAAACATCCAATTCATATCTTTAGTTAATATGATTTGTTTAAAGAATTCACCATTTTTTAGAACATTTACTGTTATAGATTCTGGTCTTTTGTTTACTTTGTTATTGTTATCTTTCCATGTTTTAGTCACTTTAATATTTTTCTTAGCAACTTTATGAGTATTAATAATTATTCCGTTATATTCTTTTTTGTCTTTAGATGTTTCTTTATCTTGAGAGACATTAGAGGTATAACCTTTAACCTCGTCTTCAACTATTTCGTATATTACTGGTTTACCTTCATCATAATATTTAGGTAAATTTTCAAATGTATAAGTCCAGTTATTAGCAGCACTTATTGTTACTGTTTTTTCTATCTTTCCATTTTTATATAGTTTTACTGTTATGCTTTTCGGTCTTATTCCATCTTGGTTGTTGTTATCATTCCATACTTTAGTTACTTTGTAAGATACTGTTTCTGGAGTGTGTTTATTTGTTATATCGAAGTCTTTTACTATTGTTTCATAGCCATTTATTTGACTTGTTTCTTTAACTGTATATTTGATTTCTTTTCCGTTTGCATATTTTGGTAAGTTATCAAATGTATAAGTCCAGTTTGTTTCTTTAGTTGCAGTTGTTTCTCCAACTTCATTTCCTAAATGGTCATATAAAGTTACTGTTATAGATCCTGGTCTTATTCCGTCTTGGTTATCTTTATCTTCCCAAGTTTTTGTACCAGATATATTTATAGTTTCAGGATTATAAGTGTTTATTATGTCATATCCATTATATTCTGTATTATAATCTCTTACTGCTTCTTCACTTATTGTATAGTTTATAAGTTTTCCTTTGCTATATTCTGGAAGTCCTTCAAAACTATATGTCCAGTTTGTACTTTCTGAAGCTTTTGTAGCTTTTTCTATTACAGTTTCGTTTCCTATTTTACCAGTTAGATTAATTGTTATTGATTCTGGTCTTCCATATTTGTTATTTTTATCTTCCCAAGTTTTTGTACCACTTACTGTTACATCTTTTGGATTATGAGTATTAACAATTATATATTTACTATTTTCATCGTAAGACTTAGTATAATGCTCTTTAGTTTTACTATCTACTTCTTCATCTACTGTATAAATTATTTTTTCCCCATCTTTATACATATCTAAATCTGTAAAACTATAAATCCATTCGTTAGAATTATCTCCTTTATCTGAAGCACTTATTACTTTTGAAGCCACTTCTTTACCATTTGCTTTTAAGATAATTTTAATAGATTCTGGTCTTAATCCATCTTTATCATCACTATCAACCCAACTTTTCTTACCTACTACTTGTGTTTTTTCTATTTCATGTGCATTAGTTAAAGTAATAGTATTATTTTCATAAATAGAAGTTTCTTCAGTATAATACTTTGCAGTATCACTATCCATATTTTCTTCTGCTGTATAAATTATCTTTTTACCATTGTAATTCATTGGTAAATCTGTAAATTCATATCTATAGTTATTGTCAGCAGTAAGAGTAATATCTCTTTCTTCTACTGTTTTATTATCTACAGTTCCAATAATCTTAACATTAAGGGAGTTTGGTCTTTTTCCATCTTGGTTATTATTATCTTTCCATACTTTTTTAACTAATAAATTATTTGTATCTATTTCATGAGTATTTGTTATGATAAATTCATTATCTTTTTCTTTTATAGAAACATCATACCCATCTACTTTTATTTCTTCGACTGTATACTTAATAACTGTTCCTTTATTTTTATATTTTGCCAAATTATCAAATGTATAAGTCCAGTTATTAGTTTCATTTAAAGTTGCCTCTTTAACCTTTTCTCCATCTGCTTTTAGAATAACTTTAATAGATTTAGATCTTATTCCATCTCTATTATTATCATCGTTCCATACTTTTGTTACTGTCTTTGAAATAACTTCTGGAATATGTTTATTAGTTATGTTATTACCATTTATTTCTGTTTCATATCCATCAACTGAAGCTTCTTTAACTGTATATTTGATTTCTTCTCCATTTGCATACTTAGGTAAATTATCAAATGTATAAGTCCAGTTATCTTTATCTGTTACTGTTTTTCTATCTATTTCATTATTTAAATGATCATATAAAACTACTGTTATACTACTTGGTCTTATTCCGTCTTGGTTATCTTTGTCATCCCAAGTTTTTGTTCCAGATATTTTGGTAAGTTCTGGATTATAAGTATTTGTTACGTTATAACCATCATAAGTAGTATCATAATCTTTTACTTTATCTTCACTTATGGTATATGTTATTTTTTTACCATCTTTATACATTGGTAAGTCTTTAAATGTGTAAGTCCAATTATCACTTGCTGTTACTTCTTTTGAATCTACTTTTACTCCATCTGCAAGTAAATTAATAGTTACTTTATCAGGTCTTCCATATTTATTATTTTCATCTTTCCAAGTTTTTGTACCACTTACTGTTACAGTTTTAACGATGTGAGTATTAGTGATATCATAGCTATTGTTATCATAAGATACGTCATAGTTATCTACATTTTCTTCTTCTACTGTGTAAGTTATTTCTTTTCCATTGCTATATTTATCTAGATTTTTAAAACTATAACTCCAGTTTGTTCTTTCATTTGCTACTGCTTCATCTACATATTCACCATTAGCATAAAGTTTAACTTTGATATATTCTGGTCTTAATCCATCTTTATTGTTTTCATCGTTCCAAATTTTTGTACCATTTACTTGTGTTTTTTCTATTTCATGAGTATTTGTTATATTGTTGTTATTATCAACACTAGTAGTATAGTCCTCAACTTTTTGTTCTTTTACTGTATAAGTTATTTCTTTACCATTATTATATTTATTTAAATTTGTAAATTTGTAAGTCCAATTATCATTTACTGTTACTTCTTGTGATGTTACATACTCTCCATCTGCATAAAGTTCCACTACTATTTTGTTTGGCCTTTTTCCATCTTGATTGTTATTATCAACCCATGTTTTTATTCCTGATATTTGTGTTTTTTCTATTTCATGAGTGTTTGTTATATTATAACCATTTATTGTTGTATTGTAATTATCTACACTTTCTTCTTCAACTGTATAAGTTATTTCATATTTTGGATCATTTTCATGTCCCTTTTCATACTTATAAAGGTTTTCGAAAGTATATGACCAATTGTTATCTTTAGTTACTGTTTTTCTTTGTATTTCTTTATTACCTGCTCTTAAGATAACTGTTATGCTATCTGGTCTTTTTCCATCACGGTCATTATCATCATTCCATGTTTTTGTACCAGTTATATTTATTTTTTGTCTTTCTAGTATTTTTAATGTTACTTTTGATGTATTACTAATTACAAAGCTGGTTTCATGTTTTTGATTTATGCTTGTTTTTATAACATAATCAAATGTTACTTCTCCAGTTATTCCTTCTTCTGAGATAAAGCTAAATGTTCCATCTTCATTCATATTAAGAGTTCCTTGTAGTACTCCATCTTTATAAATACTATATGTTCCATCAGCATTTGCTTTAGTATTATCATCTGTTACGATAATAATTTCATCTTCTGCAGTTGTTTGTGTGTTACCTGTGTGAATATTTTCTAGAATATTTTTGTTTAGATCATTATTTAATATACTTGTTCCATTTATTGTACTTTCTGAATATCCTATGTAAGATTCATTATGATTATAATGATCATTTTTAGTTATTGCTGGTATTTCTACAGCTGGTTTATCAAATGTTAAAGTAAGATCTGTGCTTTCATAGTAAGGATTGTTTTCACTTACTGTTGTTGTTAATGTAGCATTTTCATTTGTATACATACTACCATGGTAATTTTCGTCTGCTCTTACTTCATAAGAAAGTTTATAATCTATATCAGCATCTATATTACCTATGTTCCATTTAAGAGTAGTAGTACCATCTACATTATCTATTATTTCTACCCCTTGTTGTATTAATCTTGTTTTTGAGGCATTTGTAAGCTTAAATTCTTTTGGAATAATATCTGTTAAAACACTATTATTTCCTATTCTACCTACACTTTCCTCAATGATTGTTTGAAACATTTTTTTTAGGTCTTCTCCAGATAACGCATTATAATTTTTATATAATGGTTTTTCTTGTTCTGGATTAATTGTTGCTAGAATATCTTTTGCGTCTTCATCATTACCAAACACTATTGTATAAACATCTGCTGTTTTGTTATTACTTTTTAACTTATCAAGTTCTGTTTTAGCTGCTTCGGATGGCTTCATTTGTTTTGAACATCCCATCCAACCTCTTTCTACACAAACACTATCGTCAGTACTTCCTGTACCATATCTTTGACCATTATAGTTAAAGAATGTTGGAATACCATCTGTTAGAATTATTACTATTTGTTGTGCATCATCTCTTTTACCATTTTGTAAAATAGTATTAGCACTAGCTACTGCTTGTTGAACATTTGTTCCACCATCTGCACTCATACGATTAATAAAACGATTTATGTTATTCTTATTTGTTGTTAATTCATGAGTACGTTTTACATTAGTACCAAATTCTACAACTCCAACTTGATTTGTTCCATCATTCATTAGGGTATTAACAAGATCTCTTGCTGCTTCTTTTAAGTTTGCTAGTTTATTACTATCACCCATACTACCTGAACTATCAAGTACCAATACTACATCTAGTTTATCATACGTTGTTATGTTTTTATTATATGGATTTGCTTTTACGCTTAATTCAACTTTAGCTTTTCTTCCATATACAAGATTATTGTTTGGATCATTTGTAATCATTTTTGTAGCAGTTTTTGATATTTCTATTTTTCCTGCATTATCTTGTGCAGTTATTGCAAAAATTGTTCCTATGACTGCTAAAAATATGAAAAATATCCATACTGAATGTTTTTTTAGGTTTTTTACCATACCATTTCCTCCCTGTGTCTTAGGATAACTCCTAAAATTAACACACTATTTTAAAGAATTTTTAGAAAATGTCAAGCAAATTTTAAATTTTAGTAACTTTTGCGTTTGAAATTTAAAATTTATTACTACATTATTAGTATTAAAGAAATTAAAATAAAATTACTAAGTTTTATAATACAAATAATGACAAAAAAAGATAAGTTTTGAAAATTATGATTTTTTAACTTATCTATTATATTTTCTATCTTTATTTTTATTGTTTAATCTAACTTTAGTTGTATATGTTGGAGCTATAGCAATTATGTTTTTACTATTTACTAAAGTAATAACTAATACTTTATTATTTTCTTTTCTTTCTTGATCATATATAGGTTCATCTAAATCTATTATATAAAAATCTTCTGCAGCCATAGTATTAAAGTAATTATCATCAGTTAGTTTATCTTTTACTTTGTCTATAATATTTTTTATATTTGTGTCGTTTGAAAAATTATATTTTGATATTCTAAGAGCTTCTTCTTCGTTATAGTTTAACATTTGTTTTACAAAGACACTACTTGAATCTACTTGATTATTTTCTTGTTGCTTTATATAATTTACTATTCTTTTATAATCTCTATGAGTTAAACCTGCTTTGGACTTTGATTCCTCTATTTTATCACAACATTCCTTTGCTTTTTCTATTTCATTTTCTTTCAAATATATTTCAGATAACATATAGAGTGCTCTTACTTCATAGTCTGTTCCTATGACTTGAAAAAGTGATTCCTTTGCTTCATCAAAGTTTTTTGATTGTTTTAAAAGTAAAGCTAATCTTAAGTTTATTAGGCTGTTGTTTTCTATTTTTTGTGATTCTTTGTATATATCATAAGCCTCATCATAGTTTTCTAGTTTTTCATATAAAAGTCCTTTTTCTAGCATTGATATAGATTCTGGTTTTATTTTTATTGCTTTATCAATATATATTTTTGCTTTTTCATAATTACCTATTTCTCTTTCACATTTACTAAGTTCTGTTAAAGTATACGGATCTTCTGGATTAACTTTTATAGCACGTTCAAAATAATATATTGCTAATGTTATATTACCTAATTTTTCTTCTAAAAGACCAAGTTTAAATAGTGTTCTAGTGTCTCTGCTACTGATGTTTAAAACATTTTCGTAACATTCACGAGCTTTTTCGTATTTCTTTTCATTGTCATAGATAACTCCTAATTCATAGAATGCTGCTTTATCATTATTTGATCTTATTAGATCTCCTAAGTAATCTTTTGCTATGTATTCTTTTCCTACTTTTTTATAACACTTAGCTATTTCTAGTTTTGCTCCTCCAAAGTTTGGAGAATAATAAAGTGCTTCATCTAAGTATTTAATTGCTTTTTCATAATTTTTATCCATAGCTTCCATTTTACCAAGTTCAAAATTGGTATTAGCAGGATTATATATATCTGATAATAATTTCATTAGTTCTTTTGCTCTTGTTCTATATTTTGGATTTGCTCCCATATATTTTATTAACCAGTACATTATCTCTGGTTCATTTTCATTTTGTTTATATAATTTAGATAATTCTTCAATTTTCTTTTGTTTATCTTTTATTTTTAAAATTTCATGAAGTAATCTTTTATCTTTTTTATTCATAAAAAAACACCCCTTCTTTTTACGTGTTTCTTATTATATTATAAAATATAAGAAAAAGCAAGGAAAATTACTAAAAATCTGCTTGGTTTTACGCTTAACTCATAAAAATATCAATTATTATATTAGAAGATTTATTAGTTCAAGTAATATTCCTGATAAGACTCCAATTATATAAATTGTAAGTAGTATTAGGAAATTCTCTTTTTTGTTTTTATTTGTTTTAAATAATACTAAAATTGCTATACCTGCTCCTGAAAGAAGTCCTGCAATTAAAGATGCAAATGATATTGCTCCTTTTAGGAATAATTCTGTTAAGACTACACTACTGGCACAGTTTGGTATTAGTCCTATTAAACTTGTTATTACAGGAGCAAATATATTATCTTTTAGGAGTATTGTTTCTAAATATTTCATTCCTCCAAGTTCTAGGCATAAATTAATTACAAAATTACATATAAGTATAAAGATAAAGATATTAATTGTGTGTTTTAAGGCACCAGATAATATTGTCTTATCACAGTTACAATGATCATCTTTACAAATGCTGTAATCTTCTTTTGTTTGTTTTTTTCTAAGCATTAGATCTATTATGTAACCAAATATTAAACCAATAATAAATTTTAGTAATATTATTTTGATAAATAGATTAAGAGGAGCTTGTTCAGCAATTAGGATTGGTATCATTTCATCACTTGTTGATAGGTAAACTGCTACTAAAGTTCCTAGAGATATTATTCTAGTAACATAAAGATTAGTTGCAGCTACAGAGAATCCACATTGGGGTATTATTCCTAAAAAGCTACCTATTATGGGACCAAATTTCCCAGATTTTGTGATAACTTTTTTTGATTTTTTACTTAATCTATGTTCAAATAATTCTATTATTAAAAAGGTAATAAATAAGAATGGTAATAGTTTTAAACTATCTATTAGTGTTTCTGTTATAACTTCTTTCATTATAATCACTCCAAATACTTTATAATTTTAACATATAAAGTTTAGTAAAAAAAGAAGTTTTTTGTATTTTTACTTCTTTTCTATTTTTTTATTTAATTGTTTTTTCTTAGAATGTTTCTTTTCTATGAATAAATTTTCGAATACTTGCAAATAATTATCTACATATATAAATTTTATATTTTCTGTTATTTCCTTCTCTAAGTCTTCAACATCTACTTTGTTTTCGTATGGTAAATATATTTTTGTTACTCCGGCACTTTTAGCACCAATTATTTTTTCTTTTAAACCTCCGACTGGTAATATTTCTCCTTGAAGAGTTATTTCTCCAGTCATAGAAATATTATTTTTTATCTTTATATTTGTGAAAGCACTTATTATAGCAGTAGTAATTGCGATTCCTGCGCTTGGTCCATCTTTCCTTACTGCTCCTTCTGGTACGTGAATATGAATATCACTTTTTTCCAGTAGTTCTTCATCAATATTTAATTTTTTGTAATTGCTTTTTATGTAACTTAAAGCAATTCTAGTACTTTCTATAAAAACTTCTCCTAGACTACCAGTTGTTATTATGTTGTTATTTCCTTTGTAATATCCTACTTCTATTTTCAATATGTCTCCACCATACATTGTATAACTCATAGCATTCACTACTCCAGCTCTGTTTATAGTGTTTTTTGAAGGTAAATATTTTTCATTGCCTAAGTATTTTTTTACTATTGCTTCATCTATTATATATAAATGTTCTTTTTTATCTACTATTATTTCTTTTACTATTTTTCTTAAAATTTGATATATTTTTCTTTCTAATTCCCTTACTCCAGCTTCTTTGGAATAGTTTCTTATTATTTTTAAAATAGCATCATCTGTAAACTCTACATTTACATCTTTTAAGCCATGACTATCTATTCCTTTAGGAATTATATAATCTTTACAGATATTGAATTTTTCATATTCTGTATAACTTGATATTTCTATTATTTCTAGTCTATCTAGTAGCTCTGCAGGAATTTGATCTTTGTAATTTGCTGTTAAGATAAACATTACTTTTGATAGATCAAATTCTTCTTCTATATAGTGATCTGAAAAGTATTTGTTTTGTTCCTTATCTAAGACTTCTAAAAGACTTGATGCAGGATCACCTTTTATATCTTTGGACATTTTATCTATTTCATCTATTACAAATACAGGATTAGAGGTTCCTGCTCTTTTTATACCATCAATTATTTTTCCTGGAGCTGAACCTATGTAGGCTCTTCGGTGCCCCATTATATCAGCTTCATCCGAAATCCCTCCGACAGATATTTTTGTATATTTTCTACCTATGGAATTTGCAATACTTTTGGCAAATGTTGTTTTTCCTACTCCAGGAGGTCCTATTAAACAAATAATAGTACTTTTCATTCCTTTAGTTATTTGATTTAGTGCTAAGTATTCGATAATTCTTTCTTTTGCTTCAGTTAAACCATAATGAGATTTATTTAGTTTTTTCATAGCATTATTTAGATCTTTGTTATCTACTGTATATTTTCCCCATGGAAGGCTAAGTAACATATCAATGTAATTTCTTACCATCCCTATTTCTGATGACATTGCAGGAATTGATTCATATCTTTTTACTTCTAGTTCTAATCTTTTTCTTACTTTTTCTGGTATTTTGGGATTAGAAATTTTTTTCTTCAGTTCTGAAACTTCATAATCTTTGTCAAAACTTTCTCCTAGCTCTTCTTTCATTATTCTTATTTTTTCATTTAAAATATAATCTCTTTGACTTTTATCTAGTTCGTAACTAATTTTATCTTCAATTTTTTCTTCTAGCTCTGTTACAGAAATTTCCATGTTTATATCATCTAAAAGCATCATAGCTCTCGTTGTTGGAATAGTTTCATTTAAATATTCTAGTTTTCTTGTATAAGTTCCAGGGATAAACATAGTAAGAATATCAGTTATTTTATCAACGTCATTAACTCCTAGTATATCTGATAATATGCTGTTACTAGCTGTAGGACAATGTTCTATATAATATTCAGTTTGTTTAATTAAACTTCTTGCATATGCCATTTCTTCAGCTATAGTTAATTTTGGTGGTTTTATATCTTCGTAATAAGAAACTTTTACTCCTTCTACTTCAGATGTATATGATAAAACTTTTACTCTATTTAGTCCTCTTATAACTATTCTTGTTTTATTATTAGGCATATCAAGCTTCATATTGATATATCCTATTACTCCTACTCTAGGGAAACTTGTTTTATCTATAGAGTCTTCTAGTTCATCACTTGGATGAATAATTAAAATGTGTTTGTTATAGTATGAATCTGCTAGTGAGATAAGTTCTTTGTCTTTATCATTTTCCACTTCTAATCTTATTTCACTGTGAGGAAAGAGAATCATATTTTTTAGAACTAATACTGGTAATTTAGTTTTATCCATGTCTTCCCTCCTCATACAAATTATTTCTTTTTATTATAAAGGTTTTTTTATTTTTATCAAGTATATTAAAGAATTTTCTACATTTTTTTTAGTATTTTGATTTTAAAATATACTTGGTGAGATTATGAAAGTAAAAGTTTTTGATGAAATACATGAAAAAGATTTAGAAGATAGTATTAATAATTTTTTAAATAATTTAGACGATGATAAAGAAATTATTGATATAAAGTATCAAGTTAGTATTTCTATGTTTTCAGAAGAACAAATTTATTGTTTTAGTGCTATGATTATTTATACATAAAAATAAATGTACAACGAGATGCACATTTATTTGGTTATATTTCTTGTCCTTTGTTTAGTTTCTAATTTTTCTTCTTTTGTTTTTACAGATGCTATATCTGCTCTTATATCATCTTTAGTTACTATATCTGCATAACTTAATATCTCTGCTATTTCTTCTAAAGATTCATCATCAGATTTTACTGCTTTATTAGCAGCCTCTAATTCTAAACCTGCTTTATAGATATCTTTACTTGCTGCTATATCTACAATCATACTTGCTTGTTTTTCATTTTCTGCATTATTTAGAAGAGCAATAAGTCCACACATTGTTCCAATTTTTTCATTTGGATAATAATAAGCTATGCTTGAAGCTGCTCTTACTTTGTATTCATCTTCCATTCTAGTTATAAATCCTACAATTTCTGCAAGTCTTACTGTTATATCTTTTTCTCTTAAAGGTTCACCTTCTAAGTTTTCATTAAGATATTCTAGTAGTTCTCTTGTTATTCTAGCAGATTCTGTAGCACCAAGATTAGTTTTTGATCTTTTAATCATTCCTATAATAAGTTCTAAGATATAAGTATCTTTTCTAAATAAAGAAATATTATTTATAAGCATACCTGCAGCTTCTATTTTTGGTTTGTCATATTTAATATCTGTATCTCTAGATAATTTTTCTAATAATTCAATTTTTTCATCTTGATATTTTTCATCCGAAGAGAATGATTTTATAAGATAACCAAGAATTATTTTATTATCCCAGTCTAAAGATAATAGTTTTTCAAGTTCTTCTGGTTTCATAGCATAAATATAATAATAAGCCATTACTTCTCTTTTTTTTATCTTATTTTTCCTTAATCTTTCATCTAACTTAGTTAAAAGTTCTTCATAATTACTCATACAACCTAGTCCTCCTTCTATAAATAGAATATCACTTATAAAAGATTGTTGTCAAGTTAAAGAAAAAGTCCTATATTCAATAAGACTTTATTTTATTAATTTGATTGTGGTGTTATTACAAGACGAGAGGAATTGTAAGAATCAGCAGCACCTTTGTCACCGTCCGAGTTAAACAACCCAGCATTGGACGCAGCGTTAAAATTAATACTACGGATGAACCAAGGTTTATCCTTTCTCACAAAGCTAAAAAAAGCTCCATCCCATAGTCTCATAGAACTATCATATACCTCTTTTGTTCCATCTCCTAATTTACTATTTATTATTGAATCATAATCTGTATTAAAACTATATTTATCATAGTATTTATTATTAGGATAATCTAATCCAGTATATGATGTATAATTACCAGAGTCATATAATTTCCCTGTATATCCTGAATTTTTTGAAGTATCAAATCCACTTATCATTGTTGTTCCATCAGTGCTTACTATGTTTGCCATAGTGTATTCATAAGCACCTCCACTCATGTCATATACTCCATATATATTACCATTTGTAGAAACAAGCAGCCCAGTTTTTGTATTATAGGAATTACATATAGTGCTTTCATCACTTCCAGATGTAGCCCCACATCCTGTTATATAACTTGAATTATTATTTATCCCCATTCCTTTACAAGTTCCATCTGTACATGTTCCATATTTAGAGTGAGATAAATAAGCTACTGCTCCCCATTCACTATTCTTTATCATATGTGTATCTGTATTTGTGCTTAGACCATAAATATTACCACTATTTTTCATATTCATTATATTTGTTTCAAATGAACTTACACTTTGATTTCTTAAACTACTTAAATTAGGTTTTGTTGTTATATTACTTATTGTTCCAGTAAGCTCAAATTTACCTATCCAAAAGCCTTTTATTTCTTTATCTCCAAATGTAAAGGCAGGATGAGTGTATGTCATATTATTACAAGTACTATCTGTACATGTTGCATTAGTACTTTTTAATTTACATGTCTCTGATGGAGATCCATCTGTTCCACTTATTGAATCTTGACATGATATTTCTCCAGTTTTATCTGTTCCATCTTCAAATGATATTTCTATTTCTTGTTTATTACTTGATACTGTTCCATCAGCATTATAATTCCATACTTTATATTTATATCTTGGTATCCATACTTGCATTGTAAGTATATCATCCATTGGTATTTCTGTTCCTACACTTGCTGATTGGTACTTACTTCTATTAATACTACTTACTGTAACACTATTAGCCCACATCTTATTATTATAATCATACCACTTATACTTTTCTTTTGAATTATTGCTGTCAGCTTTTTTCCAAGTAGAACTTGTTTCATCATAATATACTGGTATCATTCCTTCATCTAATACTGGTTTGTTTGCACCACTTGTATCTAAATTACCTAAACTTCCTTGTTCATAACTAAGTCCTAATTGCCCAGCATAAATTATATTTTTTCCTCCATTAGCATTATAGGTATTAGGAGTATCATAATCAAGCCATATTTTCATTTTATAAGTAATTGTTTTTGTTGCTTTAAGTGATCCAGTTGCTATTATATAACTTGCTTCATTATTTATTGTTTTCTTTTCTAGTACTTTGTATCTCCCATTATTTTCCTTGATTGCTACTTTTATGAATTCATTTGGTATACAAGTACTAGGTGTAATATCTTCACCATTAATAGAATAAGTTTTTGTTGTTAGACATGTATTATCTAAAGTTACTCTATAAGTTGCTGGTAAGCTTCCAGTATTTTCTATTGTAAACTCATATTCCGCTGAATTTTCTAATCCTAAATTATCTTTTTCTGGAAGAGCATTACTAAGTGTTATTGAATTTGATTCATTTTTAAAGTTAAGTGCTAAAGTACCAGCAGTTATAGTAGTACTACTATCTGTTTTACTTACGTAGGATAAATAAGCATAAGAAGAGCCTATAAGCATAGAAAATGCTACTAATATAGCAAAGGTTGCTACTATGAATTTTTTTGGATCTTGTTTATATTTTACTTTTAGGTTTTTAAATTTATCACTAAAACTTTTTGAAGTTATACTACTTATTTTATCTTTATTTGATATATCTATATTTTCTCCAGGTTCTTCTTTTAAATTATTTTTTTGTTTTATATCATCCTCAATAATTTTATCATTTTCATCACTATTTGTATTAAAAGTTTCTTTGTTCTTATTAATATCTTCTATTTTAATTGTGTTTATAGTAATATCTTCTTCATTTGGATATTTTATATTTTCATTTTGGGTGTTTTCTAATAACTCTACATTTTGATTTGCTTCTGTACTTAGTACTTCAGTGTCTTCAAATTCTTGTTTTTTGTCCATATTTTCACCTCACTATTATGATAGGTTATTTTTATATGTTTTATTTTTTCTTTGTAAAAAGAGTACTTCCTACTAAAATAATTATGATGATAATTAACCCTCCAATAATATAATTTAAATTACTTGAAGTATCATTATCATTAACCACTGCTAAAGCTGATGCTGGTTCGTTAATAATAGCAGAAAAATATATTTTTGTTAATAATTGCATCATGCTCTAATTCCTCCTTTAACTTGCTAATAGCATAACAAGTTGCATTGTACATATAAATATATTAAATAGCATTCTTGATGATATTGTATAGATAATATTATTTGTTTTTACATAAATTATTGCCATAAATACACTATTTAAAAGGGTTTGAATTGCTAAAACAAATTCACTAATACTAGGGTTTAATAATGTTACTTGAAAATACCATGATAAAAGTGAAGTTATTATTACAAATAAAACTCCATTTTTAATCGCAGGTCTTAAACTTTTTCTAAATATTAATTCTTCTACTATTGGGTAAAACACAATGGTTAGGAAGCATGCAAATAAGGTTCCATAAGGAACATTTTCAAAGACTTTAGAAAGAGCACCACTTGATGAGTCTTTTACTACATCTATATTCATTACTCCCGCTATAAATGGAATTAAGATATTACTTAATACCATAATAAAAGCAAAACCTAAAAAGTATAGGAATATTCTAATTAGTTTTTGTTTCCTATTTGTTTTAAACTCTTTTAAATTTGTTTTTAAGTCATCTTTAAAGACTAAGATAACTATTCCTAAGAATAATAAATGAATAATAAAGTTTGCTATTGTTGGGGTTATTGAACTAAACTTTAATAACCATACAATATATAATATCCATATCACTACTGATAATAATATTTTATTATTACCATTAAGACTTTTATCTTTCTTCATAATAAAGCCTCCCTATAATAATATTATAAAAAGGATTTATATTTTTTTCAAGAAAAAGATAAAAATAGTGAGAATATTTACACTATTCTCACTAAGGTTCATCATCTTAGAACCATCTAAAGAACCATTTCCAGTATTTCATTAGTGTACCCTCCTCTCTTATTTTAAATTCTTAGGTATCAATTATCATGTCTTTACTATAATATAATTATATAAAATGTTTGGTTTTATTTCAAGTAATTTTCTTTAGTTTTTTGTTATTTACATTTTATTATAGTTAAAGATATGTTTATTTTTTTATAATTATACTTGTTTTTATTTGGTTTTATGTTTTATAAATATATTATAAATTAAAAAAAATACTTGTAAAATAAGAAAAAGTTGTAATAAAAGTTGACTAATATGTTTTTTTATGATAAATTTATTATGCTTATTAAAGGAGGGATATTATGGCAAAAAATGAATCAAACAGAAAACCTAATATTAAAAATTTACGTTCACATGCGTTAAATAGTACAAAGAAAAAACAAAAGCTTAACTTACAAGTTGTTACTTTAGAAAACGGTGAAAAAGTTAAATTATCTGCTAAAGAAATAAGAAATATGAAAAAAGCTGCTTAATTAAAGTAGCTTTTTTTTGTTATAGATTATGTATTTTTTCTATATTATCTAGGTTATCTAGTACATATGATGCACTTACTATTATATCTGTGTTATTTAGTTTAGGTAATATTTCTTCGTTTATTCCTCCATCTACACTTATTTTAAAGTTTAGATTTTCTTCTTCTTTTATTTCTTTTAATTTGTTTATTTTATCAGTGGTATTTGTTAAATATTGTTGACCACTTTTTCCAGGATGTACTCCCATTACTAAGACTAGTGATATATCTTTTAAATCTTTTTTTATGTCACTTATTTCTGTTTCAGGATTTATAGCTAGTCCTGGTTTTATTCCATAGCTTTTTATTAAATTAATTATATCTTTGTAGTCTGGTATTTCTCTATGAATTGTTATATTGTTTATATTTAATGTTTTTATTTGTTCAATATATTTTTCTGGATTTTTTACCATTAGATGTATATCATTTTTTTTAGTTGATTGATTTATATATTTTATTAGTTCTTTTATTGATAAGTTTTTGCCTTTTACAAATATTCCGTCCATAACATCAAAATGTATATAGTCAGTATTTGAATTATTTAGTTTGTTTATAAATTCTTTGTAATTTCCTTCTTTTAAAAAGGAGGTTGATACTTCTTTCATTCTCTACCTCTTTTCTAGTAATTTTTTATAATTTTCATATCTTGAAGATAGGATTGTTTTCCCCACTTCTTTTTTTACTTTGCATTCTTTTTCATTTATATGCATGCAGTTTTTGTACTTACATTTGTTTTTTTTGAATTCTACGAAAGCATCTCTTATATCTTCATCATTATATTCTGAAAGATCTAGAGCTGAAAATCCTGGTGTGTCTAGGACTTTCCCTTTGTTTAAAGGAACTAAGGTTACATATCTTGTTGTATGTTTCCCTCGTCCTAGAGCTTCAGATATTTCATTTGTTTCAAAGTTTAGATTTTTGTCTAATCTGTTCATTAATGTTGATTTCCCTGCACCAGTTTGTCCAGTGAAAACTGTTGTTTTATTTTTAAACATTTTTTTTATTTTTGATATTTGATTATTATATACTACTTTATATCCTAGTTTTTTATAGTAATTTATTACTTTTTTTAACTTTTTCCATTCTCTTTTTGTTAATAGATCTTTTTTTGTTAAGCATATTATAGGATTTATACCATTTATTTCACATATTATTAGTAGTTTGTCAAGGAGATTGTCTGAAAAGTTTGGTTTTTTTAGACTAGTTATTATAAAAGCTTCATCTATATTGCTTACACTTGGTCTATCTAATTGGTTTTTTCTTGGAAGAATTTTTTCTATTATTTTTTCGTTTTTGTTAAAGATACAATAATCTCCGACTTTGGGGGTTATGTTTTTGTTTTTTAGTTTTCCTCTTGCTTTGCATATATATTCTTTTTCTTGATATGAAACGAAGTAGTCATTACTTATTATTTTTATTATTTGTCCTTTCATAGTCTCTACTCGTTATCTTTTTGTTCTTCTGGTTGTATTGTGTTATTTTGATTGTTATTGTTGTTACTTTGGTTGTTGTTTTTATTATTTGTTTGATTGTTATTTTTTGAACTTGTGTCTTCTTTTTTAGCTTTAGAGATTGTTACTGTTAATTTACCACCACTTGATAAAATATCATTTGGAGATTTTGATTGTTTTATTACTACTCCTTCATCATATTTGTTTGTTTCTTCGTATTTTACTGTTAGTTTTATATTATTTTCATTAGACCAAGTTCTTGCTTCTCCAAGTGTCCAACCTTCGCTTACCATATCTGGATAATATTTTACTATGTTAGGTATATAAAGAGTTATTTCTGTGCCCTTATCTACTTCTTTTCCCGGATCTATTGATTGTCCTACAATATTTTGCGATTCGTCATCACTTACGTTTGTAGCACTATCTGATTTTTCTATGTTTACTTTTAATCCTTTAAGTTCTAATTGTGTTTCTATTTTTATATAGTTTTCTCCAGTGTAATCCTCTATTTTTATTTTACTTATTCCTTTAGATACTTTTAGGGTTATTTCTTTTCCTTCTTTAACACTTGTTCCTGCTTTTGGATCAGTTTCTATCACTTTTCCTTTATCTATTTTATCTGATGCTTCTTCGACTGTTTTAGCGTTTACTGTAAGTTTTAATCTTTCTAGTTTTTTGGTTGCTTCTGCAACAGTTAGATTAGAAACATCTGGAACTGTTACTTCTGGAACTTTGGTTATCATTGGCAATATTAGTAGTGCAAATAATGTTATAACTATTAGCCCTCCAAATACTGAAGCTAGTATTATTACTTTTTTATTTTTTGGCTTTTTGTCATCTTTTATTTGACTTACGATTCCTTCATCAGCATTTTCTTTGTCTACTACAACAGGGTCTTCTTCGATTCCTTCATCATATTTTAAAACAATTGGCGGTTCGTTTTCTCTTTCTTTGTTTAATGCTGTTAGCAAATCATCATGCATTTCATTAGCATTAGCATATCTGTTTTTAGGATTTTTTGCTGTTGCTTTTACTATTATATTTTCAATGCTTTGAGGAAGTTCTGGTAGTTCACTTCTTATTAAAGGAATTGGTTCTTTTAAGTGTTTTAAAGCTATTTCTACGGCATTATCTCCTCTGAATGGTAATACACCTGTTAGTAATTCATACATCATTATTCCTAGAGAATAGACATCACTTTTTAAGGTTGACCCTTTTCCGTTTGCTTGTTCAGGTGGAAAGTAATGTACTGAGCCCATAGCAGAGTTTGTTTGAGTAAGCTGTGTAGCATTAAGAGCCATAGCAATACCAAAGTCAGTTATTTTTATTTCTCCATCATCTTTTATTAGTATATTTTGTGGTTTTAAATCACGATGAATTATTAAACTATCATGTGCTACTCCCATGGCACTTGTTATTTGAAGCATTATGTCTACAACTTCTGCTGCTGTTAATTTTTCTCTCTTTTTTAGTAGTTGTTTTAGATTTTTACCTTCAACATACTCCATAACTATGTAATAATCACCATCATCTTCTCCAACGTCATATATTTCTACTATATTTGGATGTGAAAGACTCGATGCTGATAAGGCTTCTCTTTGAAAACGTCTTACAAATTTTTCATCAGATGCTAGATCTCCTCGCAATACTTTAATTGCTACGTTTCTATCTAGTATTGTATCTCTTGCTAAATAAACATTAGCCATACCACCTTCACCAATAGTTTTAATAATTTCATATCTTGAATTAACTTTTTGCCCCTTTACTATCATAGAGAATCACTCTCCTCATTATTCTTTCTTAAATATGCTACAGAAATATTATCATTTCCTCCTCTGTTGTTAGCTTTTTTTATTAATTTAAGTACTGCCTCTTCAATACTAATATTTTCTAGTAAGACTTTTTCTATTTGTTCTTCATTTATCATAGTAGTAAGTCCATCTGAACAAAGCAAAATTTCATTTACGTCCATGTTACAATCAAAGACGTCTATATCTATAGGATCATTTATTCCTAAAGCATTCATTAGGATGTTTTTCTTTGGATGATTTTGAGCTTCCTCTGGAGTTAACTCCCCAGCATCTAATAATAGATTTACTAAAGTATGATCATGTGTTACTTTATGAATTTTTCCATCTTTCATTACGAATCCTGATGAGTCTCCAATATTTCCAAATAAAATATAATCTTTAGTTATTATAGCCATTACTAAAGTTGTTCCCATTCCTTTGCTTTCTGGGTTTTCTTCAGTGTATTTAAATATTTGACCATTAATTTCGTTTACTGTTGTTTTTATCCATTCGACTGCAGATGCTTTATTCATTTTGAAAAAAGTTTCCATAAAACGATTACCTAGGTAAGTAATTGCTATGGATGATGCTACTTCTCCAGCTCTGTGGCCCCCCATTCCGTCTGCAACTGCCATCAAAATTGAACCATCGCTATTTTTTATTATTATCACACTATCTTCATTATGATCACGTACTATTCCTGTATCTGTTAAATAAAAGGTTTCCATTTTATTCCTCCTTTTTTGATCTTAATTGACCACATGCAGCAGATATTTTTGAACCAAATTCCTTTCTTACTGTTACATTGATCCCTTCTTTTTTTATTATATCATAAAATTTCATTATTTCATCATTTTTAGGTCTTTTAAATTTGCTGTTACTATTTTCGTTAAAAGGTATCAAGTTTATGTAAGCATTCATACCTTTTACTAGTTTTGCTAGACTTTTAGCATCTTCTTTGGTATCATTTATATCTTTTAATAATATGTATTCAAAAGTTACTCTTCTTCCAGTTTTTTTAAGATAATCTTTAATAGCCATCATTAGTTCTCTTAAAGGGTATACTTTGTTTACTGGCATAAGTTTACTTCTTAGTTCATCATTTGCAGCATGCAGACTTATTGCTAGATTAACTTGATATGGAAGATTTGAAAATTCATATATTTTTGGAACTATTCCGCAAGTTGATACTGTTATGTGTCTTGATCCTATACATAATCCTTTATGATTGTTGACATTATCTAGAAATGTTACTAAGTTCTCATAATTATCAAATGGTTCTCCAATTCCCATTATTACTACATGAGATATTCTTTTATTTATTATTTTTTCTATTTCTATTATTTGTAATAACATTTCACTTGGTTTTAGGTTTCTAACCTTTCTTCTTCTTCCACTTTCGCAGAAAGCACAGGCCATGTTACATCCTACTTGACTTGATATACATAGACTAAGTCCATAATCATGATACATCAAAACACTTTCTATATGTTCATTATCACTTAATTTAAACAAGAATTTACTTACATCTTTATCATGTTCTTCTTTTACTATTATTGGTCTTTCTATGCTAAAATCTTTTTTTAGTTTTTGTATAGTTTCTTTACTTAAGTTTGTCATTTCTTCAAATGATGTTACTCTTTTTTCATAAAGCCAATAAAATACTTGAGATGCACGATATTTTTTATCACCACTATCTATAAAATAGTTTTCTAGTTTTTCTAAAGTTAAATCATATATATTCATAAAAATCACACTATAATTATACAGTAAATTTTATAAAAAAGATATATTTTTTTGTTAAAAGAGAAAAAATGTAGATTTTGTTTCTACATTTTTACTAATCCCAAAGTTTTTCTTTATATATTCCTTTATCTATCATAGTTTTTATGGCTTCTACTACTTCTTGTTTATCTTCTTTGTATGTTATTCCATACCATTTTTCATCTGTTTCTAAGACTTTTACTTGTGCAATATTCTCATTTATTTCTTTTGTTACTACATCTGGCATTAAGTATTCACACTTACTCATATCATTTTTATTTTTTTCTAAAAAAGGAATAAATTCTTCTTCAATGTGTTTTATAAAGTTATGGTGAAATGCCATTAGATTCATTGATACTAAGGTACCATCTTTCACTTGTTCTTTTTTGTTTGTTTTAAATGATGTTTTTGTAAGGATATTATCTTCTTTTTCTACTAAACTTTCATCCAATCCTACTAGTTTTCCATCTTTTATTTCACATACTCCTCTTTTTACAGAACCATTATCTGTTATAGTATTTTTTAGCTTATATCCCACTAAAGCATAGTTTTCTTTTCCTTCTTTATTTAAATCTGTATCTAAGAAATCTGATACAGCTTTTATTCCCCCATATCCATAGAAATCATCAGCATTCATTAACGCAAAATTATCTTTTATTAAATGTCTTGCGCAATAAATAGCATGCCCTGTTCCTAGTGGTTTTTCTCTGTTTGGTATTTGATAACCTTCTGGTATGTCTTCTAGTTTTTGAAATGCATATTCTACATTTATATATGGTTTTATTCTTTTACCTATTGTTTCTTCAAATATTTCTAGATTTTCTTCTTTAATTATAAATATTACTTTTTCAAAGCCACATCTTTTAGCATCATATATTGAATAATCTATTATGAATTCTCCATTTGGTCCAATAGGTTCTATTTGTTTTAGGCCTCCAAATCTTGAGCCCATTCCTGCTGCTAAAATAACTAATGTTTTCATACTACACTCTCCTTATACTTTTATGATTTTTTAATATTTTCTTTATACCAACGTCTTTGTTAAAGGCTACAGTTAAGATAGTGTTTGTAACTTCTATTACTACGCCATCACCATATATTTCATGATTTACTTTATCGCCATAGTTGAATACCCTATCTTCTTTGTAAACTCTTTTTTCTTTTTTTACTTGTTCTTTTTCTTCTTTATTTACTTTTTCTATTAAATCAGGATCTATTTCTCTTACAAATCTACTTAAAACTGAAGGACTTTCTTGTCCATATATCATTCTTTTTTTTGCTGAAGTTATCCATAGTTTTTTCATAGCCCTAGTTATTGCTACATACATTAATCTTCTTTCTTCTTCCAGTTCATCTGGAGTATAGCAATTTCTATGTGGAAATATTCCTTCTTCTAGACCTGCTAAAAATACATATGGATACTCTAGTCCTTTTACTGAATGAACAGTCATTAGAGTTATTCTATTAGGATCATCTTTATATTCTTCAATATCAGAAACTAAACTTATTTCAGTTAGAAATTCTTCTAGTGAGATTATCCCCACTCTTTCTTCAAAGTTTTTTGTTACTGATTTAAATTCTTCAAGATTTTCTAATCTTATATCAGCTTCTAAGCTTTTTTCTTCTTTTAAAGCCATTCTCATACCACTTTTATCTAGAACTTTGTCAATAAATTCTGTTAAGGTACAAGATTTTAAATCTTCTTTTAGTTCTTCGATTATTTTTTTAAACTCTAAAGCTTTTCCATCTTTTATTGCTTTGTACATACTTGTATTATAATTACTAGCATTTGCTTCTATTTCACTTATTGTTTTTGGGCCAATTCCTCTTTTAGGAGTATTTATACATCTTATTAAACTTATATCATCATCACTATTTAGTATTAATCTTAGGTATGCTAATAAATCTTTTATTTCCTTTCTGCTATAGAAATAGAAACTTCCAACTATTCTAAATGGTATATTTTGTTTTAGCAGTTCTTGTTCGAAAACTCTAGATTGAGCATTAGTTCTGTAAAGAATTGCTATATCCTTGTATGGTATTCCTTTAGAGATTAGTTCTTTTATTTTTCTTATTATATAAAAAACTTCGTCTATTTCATCATATGATTTATAAAATGATATTTTTTCTCCTTCACCTTTGTCACTCCATAAATTTTTATCTTTTCTAAAAGTATTATTTTTGATTACACTATTGGCAGCATCAAGTATTGTCTTTGTTGAACGATAGTTTTGTTCTAACATAATTATTTTAGCATCTTTGTAATCCTTTTCAAAATTTAGAATATTTTTATAATTTGCTCCTCTAAACATATAAATACTTTGATCGTTATCTCCTATACATGCTATATTTCTATATTTAGCTGCTAACATTTTTATTAATATATATTGAGCTTCGTTAGTATCTTGATACTCATCAACCATTATGTATTTGTATTTTTCTCTATAATAATCTAGTATATCTTCATTTTCTTTAAATAGTTTTATTGGCAATATTAGTAAATCGTCAAAATCTACAGAATTGTTTCTATATAAAATTTCTTGGTATTTTTTATAGACTTTGTAAACTATATCATCTTCTTCAGAATGAACAAAGTTTTTGTATTCTTCAGGCATAATAAACTCACTTTTGTTACTAGATATTTTGTTTCTTATCATATAAGGACTAAATCTTTTAGGATCATAGCCTAAATCTTTTAGAATTTTCTTTACAAGAGTTAGACTGTCATCACTGTCCATGATTACAAAATTACTTTTATACCCTAGTCTTTCGTAGTTTTCTCTTAAAATGCGTACTCCAAAAGAATGAAAGGTTGAAGCAAGAAGATTTGTTTTTCCTATTAATTTTTCGATTCTCTCTTTCATTTCCTTAGCAGCTTTGTTTGTAAATGTTATTGCTAAAATATTTTCGGGATTAACTCCGTATTCTTTTATTAAGTAGGCTATTCTAGTTGTTAAAGCTTTTGTTTTTCCTGAGCCTGCACCTGCTAGAATTAGAAGAGGTCCGTCTTTATGTTTAACTGCCTCAATTTGTTTTTCATTTAAATTTTCAAGCATACACTTCACCCATTTGATTATATCATGTTTTAATTTTTTTCTAAAGGAAAATATGTCAATTGTCAGTAAAATGAAGGGAGTTTTTGAGAGAGAATTATTTTCTTATTCTAACTGAAGTTTTATTTGAGTTTTTGTTATCTTTTGTAATGTCTGATTTTAAAACTATTTGATTATTGTAATTTATAAGTCCTAGTGGCTCTAGGGTGCTATCTTCTTGTAAAGCTTGATAATATTCTGCCGGAAGAGATGCTAATTTTCTTTCTACTAGTTTCATATTTATACCTGGTTTTAAAACATAATAAACTGTTTTTTGATTATCATTTATTACATAATATATTGGTGTTTCTATGATTAACTGGTCAATATAAGTTAATTTATCTTTTTCTTGATTATGTCTATTTAAAGCTTCTTCTATTTCAAACACAAATCTATCTAAATCATCCTTTGCTATCATGCTACAAGTTTTATTACTATATTTATATAAGTATAGTAGTCCTAAAGTATATATATTTTCATTATTTGTTCTAATCATTTTTTCCTCCGTATTTAATATGATATTTCTTCTTTGTTTTTTATTATATAAAGATTTAGTTTTATAAGCAAGAATTTTATTTAAGAAAAAAGAACCAAAATTTATGTTTTAGTCCTATTTAGTTTTTTATTAGTTTTCTTTGTTTTATTAATCCTATAAAGTTTATTGATAATAATGTTGTTAAGATTATTATATATAAACTGTTACTTCTTTTTTTTCATAAATACTCCTTTTTTATCTTTCCCTTTATTACGACAAATATATTGTACCATGAAATTTCTTGTTTGTTAGAATTTTTTTATTATTATGATTTAATATTTTAATTTTAGTATGTTTTTTTATTTATTTTACACAATAATATAAAGGTGATAGTATGCTAGATAAGCAAATAGAGATGATAAAGAGTGATTTTTCTGATTCTCCTGATATTGTATTTAGAAAAGTTAAGGTTAAGAATAAGTATATTCTTTTGATTTTTAATACTTCTGTTAGTAGAAGTGATAGTATTAATGAATTTATTTTGAAACGAATTACTAATTTTAATAAGAGAATTACAAGAGAAAATATATATAATCATTTTGAGAGTGAAATACCTGATAATGTTATAGTTGATATTAAAGATAAGGAGGATTTGTATACTAAGATTAATTCTGGGTTTACTATTCTTATGTTTGAGAAAGGTGAACCTTTTGCGATTGAAACTAGAGAAGATCTATCTAGGGGTGTTTCTGAACCTCTTACTGAACAATCTATAAGTGGTCCTAAAGATGCTTTTACAGAGAATTATCAAACTAATTTAGGGCTTATTAGGAAAAGAGTTAAATCTAATCATTTGGTTATACAGGAAAATATTATTGGTAAGCAATCTAAGACTATAGTTTCTGTTTTATATATGAATAACATTGCTGAGGAAAAATTGGTTTCTGAGGTTTTAGAAAAAATTAAGAATATTGATATAGATGCTATTTTAGATAGTACTTACATAAGAGAATGTATTGAAGGAAAACATGGTACTTTTCCGATTATTGCTACTACGGAAAGACCTGATACTGCATGTCTTGCTCTTTTAGAGGGAAGAATTTGTGTTATGACTGAAAATTCTCCTTATTTACTAATTATTCCTACTTTTTTTAGTGATATGTTTCATGCTAGTGAGGATAATTATCAAAGTCATATAAATGTTACTTTTACTAGAATAATAAGATACTCTGCGTTTTTTATTGCCATACTTCTTCCAGCTTTTTATATTGCTATTACTACTTTTAATCACGAGACTATTCCTGTTACTTTACTTACTAATTTTGCTGCTCAGAGAGATGGCGTTCCTTTTCCGGCGATTGTTGAGGCTCTAGGGCTTACGCTTGTTTTTGAGATATTACGTGAAAGTGATATTCGGATGCCACATTTATCTGGTACTGCTATTTCGATTTTAGGCGCAATTGTTTTAGGCGATGCTGCAGTTTCTGCTGGTATTGTATCCCCAATTATGGTTATTGTCATTTCTCTTTCTGCTATTTCTTCGCTTATGTTTTCTAATGTTAGTATGGTTAATGCTATTAGAGTTTGGAGAATTGTCTTTATGTTTTTTGCTACTACTACGGGAATTATTGGTATATTTTTAGCAAGTATCCTTCTTATTACTTCACTTACTTCTAAGGTTTCTTTTGGAAAACCATACTTATACCCTCTTATTCCCCTTAATAAAAAATTTCTAAAAAATGTTTTGTTTAAGGAAAAGATTGAAAAAGATAATAAAAGAATGCCTATTTTAACAAATAAAAATTATACAAGGAGCAAATTATGAAAAAATTAATTTTACTTGGATTATCTATTTTTTTACTTAGTGGTTGTAGTTATTCGGAACTTAATGATTTGGCAGTTGTTTCTGCTTTGGGGATTGATTATAGCAATAATGAATTTAAACTCACCGCTCAGGTGTTGGATATTAAAAGTAGTAATGATGGTAGTACTACTGCTAGTACTTTGATATATGAATCTAGTGGTAAGACTATTGCTAAAGCTATTAGAAACTTTTCTGTTAGGTATCCAAAGAATGTTTATTTGGGACACTTAGAATTTATTGTTATTGATAAGGAGGCTGCTTCTAGAATAAATGATATATTTGATTATATTATGAGATCTCCAGAAGTTAGATCTTCCAGTTATGTTCTTTTTTGCGAGAATGAGACTGCTAACAAGATTTTAAAACCTGATAATGAAGTAAAAGATCGTTTTCCTGTTGAGAGTTTAAAAACCGTTTTACTTGATTCCAAAAATAGAAATGGTACTATCTATGATTTAACTTTGGAGGATTTTCTTAGCACTTATTTAAAAAAAGGAATTGATCCTGTTGTACCCCTTGTTAAAACTACTAATAAAAAAGGAATGACTGCAACTTCAGTAATAATTGATAATATGGCTGCTTTTAAAAATAAAAATTTACTTAAGTCATTTAGTAGTGATGAAGCTATTGCTTATAATACTATTAATAATAATTATCATGATATTGTGATAGATGGTAAATATAAAAATAATGTTTTTGGAGCAGTTATTTATAATCCTAAGACTAGTGTTGATTTAAAGATCAAAGATAATAATATTTTTGTAAATATTGATATTAGTATTGATTCTAAAGTAATAGAAATTAGTGATAAAATTAATTTAACTGACAAGAAAATTCAAAATGCTATAAAAAAGGAGATTAATAAAGAATTAAAGTCTTATATTTATAGCTTGATTGATTATTCTAAAAAAAATAATACAGAGACTTTGGGACTTAAAAATACTATTTATAAAAATTACTATCATGATTATTCTAAATTTAAAAATAAAAATATTTATGATGAAGCCAAATTTACTATTAAAATAACTAATAATATGTATAGATTTGGTAATATAAATAAAGGAGCATGATACTATGAATGGAAAAATTAGTAGTGGTGAAGTTATGGCAATATGTGTTGGATTAATATTTGCAATGTTCCCTGGTTTTGCTAATTCTTTAATACTTATAAGTTCTAAAAATGCTTCTCTTTTATCTCTAATAATTTCATTTGTTGTTGGATTTATACCTATTTTTATGATTATGTATATCAGTAAGAAGATTAATACTAATTTTTTAGATTTTTCAATTAAGAATTTTAAAGTGTTTGGATATATTCTTGATATATTACTTTTGATACTAATAATTTTTTCTATTTTTATAAGTACTTGGTTAATGATGGATTTTATAATTAGTCAATTTCTTACTAGAAGTTCTTATTATTTGATTGCTATTTTTATTTCAATAATTTTAGCTTTTGTAGTAAATAAAGGAATTGAAACCTTATCTAGGACTATATTTTTGCTTTTTATTATTTCTGTTACTGTAATAGTTCTTCTTTTGCTTACTTTGATTCCTTATGTAGATTTAAATAATTTAAAACCTTTTGTAGATGTCCCTTTTAAAAAGATTTTGAATAGTTCTTTTGTATTTTTAACTACTTCTATATCTCCAATATTTTATATTTTGGGATTAAAGCATATTACAAAAGATAAGAAAAATTTTTCTAGGAAGATTTTAGTTGGTTATATTATTGCCTCTTGTCTTATTTTTATGGTACTGTTTTTTATTATTTCAGTTTACGGTATAGAACTTGGTAGTATTTTAACTTATCCTGTATATGGTCTCTTTAAAAAAGTACAGATATTTGGTTTTATTGAACGAATAGAAAACTTTGCTGCAGTGTTTTTAATAACAGCGTTTTTTGCTCAAGTATCTTATTTTGTATATTTTATTAAAAATAATGTTTCAGATATATTTAAAATTAAAAGTTCTATAAAACAAAATATTCTTACTTATGTTATTGCTATTATAATTCCTGTAGTTAGTATATATTGTTTTAAAAATTATAGTTTATTTTTGTATATAAGATATGCTCCTTATGTATTTTTAATCTTTTATGTTATTTTGATTATTTATTTTGTTAGATGTTTATTTATAAAAAAAAATACTAGTTAGTTTTGAATAACTAGTGTTTTATTTTTGAATTATTATCAGTATTTGATTCATTATTTATATCTTTTAGAGATTTAGGATTATATTTTACTATATTTTGTTTTCTTAAGGATTCATAAAGTGCTGGAGCTCCAATAAATGAAAAGAATGATACCCATAGTGAGTTTATTATATTTAAATTAAAAAACCATATTAAAAATAAGGGACCAAATGTAAATGTTGAAATAAAATTTATTAGAATTACTTGGTATTTTTTCTTTAAGTGAAATATTATTTTTATTTTTTGAATAAGAGACATTTCAAATACTGAAAAGACTATGCTTATTGATAACATTTTTATTAATGATTCTGAAATTATGTTTTCCATATAGGCCTCCTTATTTAAATGGAATACTATTTATTTCTTTAACCATTTCGTCTGCAATGTTAGAACATTCTAATTTTTTATATAGTTCATATAGTTCCATTATTTGTTCTTTTTCTTCCATAGTTATGTAATCTTTTTTCTTTATTTCAGCATATCTTTCTGCTATGTGCATTTTTAAGTTTGAACAGGCTTGATTTTCTAAAGTGTCTATCTTTTTTATATATTTTGATATTTTTCTATATAGATGAGTTATAACTGTTACTATTAGTGAAAATAGTATTTCAATCCAGTAATTAATTATAAATGAGATCATATTAATCACCTATTATATTATATTGTTAATTTGTTTTTATTATTATAATAAATGTCTTTAATAAAAAAAATTAAGTTTTGATACTGATACCTATGTATCTTTATACTTAATTTTTATTTTATTATTCTAGATTAAATTTTTGTTTATCGTATTCATAGTTGTGTAACAATTGTTCTTCTGTTAATTCATTGTTATACACTCTTATTGAATATATTTTTCCTTTGAAATAGTTGTATTGTCCTCCAACATATATTGCAGGATTTGGGGTTCTAGCATCAAAGGCAAAGTTTAGATTTTTTTGAAGTAAATTATTTTTATATAGTTTGTATGTTCTATCATTTCTGGTACTTGTATAACTTAGTGTTTTTCCTACATCACTTGTAGTATAATCCATTCTGGTTGTGGACATTTTTGATGATGAATCTCCAAAATCATATCCTATTTGGTATGTGTTACTTATCCAAAGGGAACCATATTGTTGTACTCCTGTTCCGGTATTTACTGTACTAAAGATCATTTGATATGAAGCATCTCTTTTTTCTGGTTTTAATACTACTTCTATTGTGTGTTTATTTGTTATGTTAAAGTTTGCTCCACTTGATTTGTAGGCATAATCATTACTTCCATCAAAGGATAGATTGTCTACTCCCCAAGTTGGACCACTTAGGGTTAATTCGTTATGTCTTAGTGCCAAATCTTTCCAGGTTGTTGTAGTATTGTTTCTTGTTGCACCATTATTAGCATAACCATCTAGCCAAACATATATATTTTTTCTTGTATAACCATTTATATGATTTGTGTAGGCGTTATATCTTGCTCCATTACTGGTTTCGTACCATAGTTCATCTTCTGATAAATTTGTCCAAGTTGTGTTATCGCTAGAAACTTGAAAATTATTGTTAGCATAAATTCTTTGATCACCAAAATAGTTCCAAAGTGCTACTTCGTCTAGGTCGTAGGTTTCTCTTAGGTCTACTATTACGCATTGGTTGGTTGAGGCTGATGTTGGGGTTGCATAGTTTGAGTAAGTTATATCTCCGTCTGTTATTCTTGAATATGGATATGAACTATTTTGACTGGTAGTGCCTGTTACTGTCTTGCCTTTAGCTATATTTATTCCATCTTTTATAGCCTCTATTTCTATCCAATGATTTGTACTTGTTGCACTATTATAACTTATACAGTTTTTTATGTATCTAACATTATTTAGTTTTGTGTTTCTTCTTTTTGGTTTTACATCAACAAATGATATTTTAGCATATCCGTCTCCAGAGTTTTGTCCTTCGATCATATCTCCTCCGATGAAATATTTACCACTATAATGTAGAGTTTGATTTGTATGAGTAATTGTTGTAGATTCTTTTACTGAGTTTACTCCAGCATAGCCGCTTATATATGAAGAACCTCCACCACCTGCACCACGATAGTCTTTTCCTGAACCACCACCATAATAACCACCGCCTCCAGCACCTGCGTTTGCACCATTTGAGGTTGTTGGGGATATTTGCCCTCCACCTATACCAAACTTACCATCAAAAGATTCTACACCAGTTTTGTTTACCCCACCTGATATTTGAGTTCCGCCAGTTCCATAATAATTTCCTTGATTGCTAGTTCCATTGGTCCCATATAAAGTTCCACCATTTCCTCCATAACCATTGTATCCATTATCTGAGCTGTTATCGGCTCCTCCACCACCTGCTGCAACCATTATTCTAGAAATTAAAGATTTTGTATCATTCCAAGAACCTCCGACTAATCGTACATCGGTTGCTCCACCTCCAGAGGTTGCATAACTAGCAGATGAGCTTTCTGTTTTGGCTATACCTCCTCCGTTATAACCTCCTGCTACTATTGTACTTGATATGGTTGTTCCTGAACCTTTTCCACCAATGTTAAAATATAGTTTTTCTCCAGATTTTAAATAAATATAACCACTAGTTTTAGCACCCTTTCCCCCTGTATATGTATCATTAATTTGTCCTCCGCCTGCTCCAGCCATTTCTATATAATAATAACCATCTCTTGACACTGTATATTCTTGAACATCTCCTGTATAATTAAATGTTTTAGTATTTACTCCAGAATCCATGCTTTCTGGTCTTTGAACAGCTTCAATCTTTAATTTTAGAAATGCTTTATAATCTTCTAGGTTTTCTATATCTTTTTCTTTTGTTTTATCAAGCCATATTCTCATTTTAAAGTTTATCATTTCTTTTTTATAGATTATATCACTATCTATTATATTTTTTACTTTTTCTAAGGACATTGGGCCATATTCTGTACCATTTATTTCTAGTCCTATTTTTATATATTTTGTGTCTAATACTTTTCCTGTATATGTACTTGGTACTTCGTTTATTAGTTTTAAATCATATTTTGCTGGAGCATCTCCAGTATTTTT
>CAKOIY010000005.1 GCA_934087515.1 uncultured Bacilli bacterium | reverse complement strand
GATGATATACTAACTATGGAGGTTTGGATACCAAGATATAAATATAAAGTATGGAATTATAATGCAAATGGAACAAAAACAAGTAGTCCTCAACAAATAGAAATAACATTTGAAAAAGATGATAAAAATACAAGTGAAATTTTATGTAGTGATAGTATAAGTGGAACAGATGGGAAAGCATCTGAAACATGCAAACTAAAAGAAACAAATGCAATATGTACAGATAGCACTTGTAATAATAAAACATATACACATCCAGCATTTACATTTGGAGATAAAGAAATAAAAGGTTTCTGGATAGGAAAGTTTGAACTTACAGGAACAATAAGTAGTATTACAACAAAACCTAATTTAAGTAGTATAAGAAATCAAAGTGTAAGTTCATTTGAAACAAATATAATGAATATGAAAAATAGTGGTAACAGGTATGGACTAAGCACAAATACAGATACACATATGATAAAGAATAGTGAATGGGGAGCAGTAGCATACCTTTCACATTCAAAATATGGAACATGCACAAGTGGTAGTTGCACAGAAATTGGAATAAATAATAATTCTAATTATATGACTGGATGTGGTGCTTCATCATCAAGTTCATCAAGTACTACATGTAATAGTTATAATACAAGTAAAGGAATGCTTGCTTCAACAACTGGAAATATATATGGCGTGTACGATATGAGTGGTTGTTCATGGGAATATACAATGTCTAATATGATTTGGACTGATGGCTTGACAATGGTTAGTGGTAATAGCACAACAGATAATTCTGGTTATACTGGCATTTTATATAATAATGGAAAATATGGTTCATATACAGGAATTAGTTATCCTAGCGTTAAGTATTATGATAGGTATAGTTATGGTCAATATTTATCAAGAATAAGAAGTAAACTTGGAGATTGTGTTAAAGAGATGGTTAATAATACAAGTAATAATTATGGATGGTATAGTGATTATTCTTATCTTACTAATGAAAATAATTCGTGGTCTTCTTTAGGAGGATCTTATGATGCTTCTAGTAATGCTGGAATATTTGCTGCTAGTCATTATCGTGGTTCTAAGAATGATAATCGTTCAACTAGACTAATAATAATTTAATTATTTTGTAATTATTGATAGATTTTATTTTAAAATATATAACTCTTTAAATAGAGTTTTTTTCTTTTCACTTAGAAATAATTAATAAAACTAAAGACTTTTCGTTAGAAATTTGGTACAATAATTTTGGTGATACAAATGGACAAAACACATATTAGAAATTTTAGTATAATTGCACATATTGATCATGGTAAGAGTACTATTGCAGATAGAATTCTTGAACTTACTCATGCAGTAGATAAAAGAGATTTAAAAGCTCAGACGTTAGATACTATGGAACTTGAAAGAGAACGTGGGATAACAATAAAACTTAATGCTGTATCTTTAAAGTATAATTATAAAGGGGAAGAATATTTATATAATTTGATTGATACTCCTGGACATGTTGATTTTACTTATGAGGTTAGTAGATCGCTTGCTGCATGTGAAGGTGCTATTTTGGTAGTAGATGCTACGCAAGGAATTGAGGCCCAAACTCTTGCTAATTTATATTTAGCTATGGATAATAATTTAGAAATAATCCCTATTATCAATAAGATAGATTTACCTAATGCTGAACCTGAAAGAGTTACGAAAGAAATAGTAGATACTCTAGGATTTAAAGAAGAAGATATAATTTTGTGCTCTGCTAAGGAAGGCATAGGAATAGATAAACTTTTAGAAAGAGTAGCAGAGGTTATTCCTGCTCCTAAGGATATATATGAAACAGATGAGTTAAGTGCTCTTATATTTGATAGTTATTTTGATCCATATAAAGGTGTTGTACTTTCTGTAAGAGTAATGAATGGTTCTTTAAAGGTCGGAGATAAGATAAAAATGATGAAAACTGGTGCTACTTATGAAGTTATTTCTCTTGGTATACATACCCCTAAAGAAGTTCAAAAACAAGAATTAAATTCTGGTGAGGTAGGATTTTTAACAGCATCTATAAAGAGTATAAGCGACGTAAGAGTTGGGGATACTATAACTACTGAGGCTAAACCATGTAAAGAAGCTCTTTCTGGTTATAAAGAAATAAAACCATTTGTTTATTGCGGACTATATCCAATAGATTCTAAAAAGTATGAGGATTTAAAAGAAGCTTTAGAAAAATTAAAATTAAATGATGCTTCTTTGGAATATTCTCCAGAAGTTTCTAAAGCTTTAGGATTTGGTTTTAGATGTGGTTTTCTAGGACTTTTACATATGGATATAACTAGAGAGAGAATTGAAAGAGAATTTAAAATTGATATGATAGCAACTTCTCCTTCAGTAATTTATGAAGTAACTAAAACAAATGGTGAAAAAATACAAGTTGATAGTCCTGCAAAAATGCCTGAAAAGGTTAATATTAAAGAAATAACCGAACCTTATATAAAGGCTTCAATATTTTCTCCAGAAAAATATATCGGACCAATTATGGAACTTTGTCAAAGTAAAAGAGGTACTTATTTAGGACTTGAATATATAGATAAGACTAGAGTTAATATTATTTATGAATTACCACTTTCGGAAATTGTTTATGATTTTTTTAATAAATTAAAGAGTGCTACTAAAGGATATGCTTCCTTTGATTATGAAGTTATTGGAGATAAACCAAGTGATTTAGTAAAAATGGATATTCTTCTTAATGGAGAAGTTGTAGATGCTTTATCAATAATAGTTCATAAAGATTTTGCTTATCAAAGAGGAAAGACTATAACCGAAAATCTTAAGAAAATAATACCTAGACAAATGTTTGAAGTTCCAGTTCAGGCTGCTATTGGAAATAAGGTAATAGCAAGAGAAACAGTTAAGGCTATGCGTAAAGATGTTCTTGCTAAGTGTTATGGTGGGGACGTTTCTAGAAAAAGAAAGTTACTTGAAAAGCAAAAAGAAGGAAAGAAGAAAATGAAAATGATAGGATCGGTAGAACTTCCAAGTGAGGCTTTTCTATCAATACTTAAAGTAGATGAGGATTAGGAGTGATATAAATGGCATCAAAAGTAAGCGATAGTGAAAGAGAGAAAAGAATATATTTAGTAGGAACATTTTTTCTAGAAGAAAAGTCTAGCATTAGGAAAACTGCAGCCTTTTTTACTGAAAACTTTTTTTCAATTAGTTCTGCAACAGTACATGATTATTTAAATAGATTTATAAATATGTATCCTAATACTAAAGAACAAGTTTTAGAAATTATAAAATTTAATAAAGAAGAAAGTATTGAAATTAGTGAAGTAAGAGAAAGAGTATTAAGAAATTTAAAATTATTTCTTAGTGGTTATACAGTTGAAGAAATAAGTGCTAATACTAATACAAGTTATTGGACAGTATATAGAGATTTAAAGGAAAGACTTCCTAAGATTAGTGAAGAATATTATAACCAAGTATTAGTATTATTAAATGAGAACAAAGAAAGAAATCTAAGACATGGTAAATAGTTTATATATACATATTCCTTTTTGTCAAAGTATCTGTACTTATTGTGATTTTTGTAAAATGTATTATGATGAGGTACAAGTAAATAAATATTTAAATGCCTTAAAAAATGAGATAGATAATAGATATCAAAACGATTTATTAAAGACGATATATATAGGTGGAGGTACTCCTTCTTGTCTTAAAATAAAGCAATTAGAAAGATTATTATCTCTTATAGATAAATTAAATTTAGACATGGAATATGAGTTTACTTTTGAATGTAATATAGAACATATTTCTAAGACATTATTAGAAATATTAAAAAAACATAGAGTTAATCGTTTAAGTATAGGAATAGAATCTTTTAATGATGAAATTTTAAAGTTATTAGGAAGAAATTATAGTAGTGATATTATAAATAAAAAAATTGAACTTGCTAAGAAATATTTTTCTAATATAAATATAGATTTAATATATGGTATTAATGGTCAAACATTAGATGATTTAAAAGATGAATTAAATAAGTTTTTAGATTTAGATATACCTCATATTTCTATATATAGCTTAATTTTGGAAGAAAATACTATTTTGAAAGTAAAGAATTATAAAGAAATAGATCAAGATTTAAATAGAGATATGTATGATTATATAGTTAATGTTTTAGAAAATAATGGGTATATTCATTATGAAATAAGTAATTTTTCTAAGAAAAGTTATGAATCAAAACATAATTTAACTTACTGGAACAATGATAAATATTATGGATTTGGACTTGGAGCATCTGGATATTTAAATAATTATAGGTATACTAATACTAGAAGTCTAACAAAGTACTTAAAAGATGAATATATTTATGATAAAGAGATAATGACTAAAAAAATAGATATGGAAAACTACATGATTTTAGGTTTAAGAAAAACTTGTGGTGTTTCTAAGAGCGTTTTTAAATATAGATATGGTTATGAAATTAAAGATATTTTTGATATTAGTAAACTAGAAGAAGAAGGAGACTATTATAAACTAAGAAAGGAGGATATCTATATATCAAATTATATACTGGAGGATTTTATAGATATTGAGGGTAATTATGAATGATATAGAAAAAGTATATTTAAAAAGAAAAAATGATAATCCTAATGCTATATATATAGTTTTAAGAGAGTTGAAGAATAATAATTTGGTTATTTTAAAGGAAATAGATACGATTAATGATGATGAAGATATAAAACTAGAAGTTATTAATGATTTTAAAAAAGATTATTATCCTATAACAAGTTTACTTGCTAAGGAAAATTATATAGGAAAAACTGGTTATTATAAAGAAATGTGTGAATTAGAACAAATGGTATATGAAACGTTTATTGTTTTATATCGTGATAAGAATTATGAGCTTATTTATGATGTTTTAGGAGATAGAAATATTATAAATAATTGTTGTTATGAAAAAGAAACTTTTGTAGAGACTAAGCAAAAAACTTATGCAGAGAGAGTAAGATTATAGTAATACTTAAAAATATAAGCGACTAACTTATATTTTTTTCATTTTTTTGTTTATTCCAAACATTGAACCAATACTAGATATTACTAAAATTACTAAGTAATATAATAAATTGGATATTTTTAAGTTTTCATCAAAAGCTAGAAATGAAATAATCCAAAATAATATAGTTATAATAAACCCATATTTAATTCCTTCTAAGTAACCTTTTTTATTTGTTTCTTTTCCTAAGAGATAGGCTCCTATAAAGACTGATATAGATGTCATGAAAATAAGAATTATTTTGTAGACATTAGTACTGATCAAATTAAAGTAATTAAGTATATTTAAGAAGAAAGCAAATATTAAAATTAATCCTAGAGTTATTCCTATACTTATAGAATATTTTTTTATTTTTTCCATAAACTCACCTAATAATTTATATGTAAAGGACATAAATAATAGTAATATTGATTGACATTTTTCTTCTTTTTTTATAAAATTAAATTAGGAAAATAGGTGAGGTAGATGAAACAAGTAAATAATAAAGGTCAAACATTAGTTGAGTATGTATTAATAATTGCTCTTATTAGTGTTATTGCTATTTCCTTGGTAACACTTCTAGGAGGGTATTTAAAAGATTCTATCACCAAATCTTCTTGTGAACTTGTTGGAGAAGTTTATGTAAAAGGTGATAAATCTGGGGAAGGACATTGTGTTGATCCAAATGAAGATAAATAACAAGGCTCAAGCACTAGTAGAATTTGTAATAATTTTACCTATTATCTTAATGGTTCTTTTTATAGTAATAGATTTTTCTAATATTTTTTATCAAAAAAATCATTTAGAAAGTGTTACAAATGATGTTGTGGAATATAAAGAAAATGGTAAGACTGATGCTTATATAAAAAATGCTATAAAAGATAGTAAGGTTAGTGTTTCTTATAAAACTAAAGAAGATAAATTAAATATTAAATTAACTAAGAAAGTAAACTTGATTACACCTTTCTCATCGCTTTTCTTTGATAATCCTTTTGTCATAAAAACAGAAAGGACTATTCTTTATGAATAATAAAGGTCAAACTCTTGTTTTATTTGTTGTTTTAATTCCACTTTTTCTTGCATTATTTGCGTTTGTTATAGACTCAGCATACATTGTAAGAAAAGATATTGAACTTGAGGGTATTGCTACTTCCTCTCTTAAAAGCGTTATAAAAGATGGAAAGAGTATAAATGAGGTAAAACAAGTAATAAAAGAAAATGATAAAAATATTAAAATAATTTCTTTGGATGATAGTAGTATTCATCTTGAAAATAAAATAAATCCTATATTTGGAAAGATAGTAGGATATGACAAATATAACTTAGAGATAGAGTTATATGGTGGTTATGAAAATGGTAAACTTATAATTGAAGAAAAGGGGAAATAATATGAAAAGTGCTAAAGGAAAGATAGTTACTGTAACTTCTACTAAGGGCGGAGTAGGTAAAACAATTGCTCTTTTAAATCTAGCTGGTACTTATGAAAAGCTTGGTTTAAAGACTTTGGTTATTGATTTAGATTTATATGGTGGTGCTGTTGCTACTTATCTCAATTCTAATAATGATAAAACTATATTTAATTTAGTTGAAGATTTAACTAATAATAGATATGAAAAAATAGAAGATTATTTATTTAGTTATAGTGATAAGATCGATATAATAGCAGCACCTAAAGATCCGAGAATGGCTGGTAAGATAGATTCTAAGTATATTCCTCTTATTCTTAGAAATGTTATATATAAATATAATGTTATTTTAATAGATACTAGTCATACTTTAGATGAAATAAATGTAGTAACTTTAGATAATAGTGATTCTATACTATATGTTTTTACTAATGATACGTTTGATCTTAAAAACACTAAGTCTTTCATTTCAATTATGAAAGATGTTGGTTATAAGAATTATTATACTTTATTAAATGAGTCTGTTCATCCAGGAAGGAATCATTATTCAGCTTTTGATATTAGAAATATTATTAAAAATAATATAGATTTTACTATTTCTAAGAGTATGTATGTTAGAAATATTGATAAGTTTATTTTAGACGGAAAAATTATAATTCAAAATAAGAATTTATCATTTACTGATAGGAAAGAATGGGAAAAACTAAAAATTTTAGCAAATACATTAATAAAAGATAGAAAGGAGGAAAACTAATGAAGAAAACACTTTCTGAGGCTTTTGAGATTGATGAAAAGCCTATATCTTTTAAAGAAACTGTTAGTGATGATTATGATATATTTGAAGATAAGATATTACTTGATACTCTTAGAAATAAAGTAATACAAAATATAATAGATAATGATGTTCCTGACAATGAATTTTTAACAGAATATATAAATAATGAGATAGATGATGCTTTGGAAGGTTATGATTTATCTAATTTAGAGAGAAATCATATATTTAATCTTATAGAAAATGAAATACATGGTTATGGTCCAATTACAGAGCTTTTAGATGATCCTAATATTACAGAAATTATGGTTAATGGCCCAGATAAAATTTATATTGAAATAGATGGTAAAGTAGTTAAAGATGATTCTGTTTCCTTTATAAATGATGAGCATATAATAAGAACTATTCAAAGAATGATTCAACCTTTAGGAAGAACTATTGATGTTGCAAGTCCAATGGTTGATTCTAGATTAAAAGATGGTTCAAGAATTAATGCTGTTATACCACCACTTTCATTAAACGGTCCAGTTTTGACTATAAGAAAGTTTAAGAAAAATTTAGAAACTATGGAAGATTTACTTAGAATGGGTACTTTAACTAGTTATATGGCAAGGTTTTTAGATGCTGCCGTTAAAGGAAAACTTAATATTTTGATATGTGGTGGAACTGGATCTGGAAAAACTACAGTATTAAATGTTTTATCTTCTTTGATTGGTAATCATGAACGTATTATAACTATTGAAGATGCTGCAGAATTAAAATTAAAACAAGATCATGTAATTACTTTGGAAACTAGAAATATGAATTATGAAAAAGAAGGAGAAGTAACTATTAGAGATTTGGTTATTAACTCTTTACGTATGAGACCAGATAGAATAATAGTCGGAGAAGTTCGTGGTAAAGAAGCTTTTGATATGCTACAAGCAATGAATACTGGCCATGATGGTAGTCTTTCTACACTTCATGCTAATGGACCTAAAGATGCTCTTAATAGACTAGAAACCATGGTTTTAATGAGTGGTATTCAAATACCAGTTCAAGCACTTCGTGAATATATTGAAAAGGCTATTGATTTAGTTGTTTATATTGAAAGATTACAAGATGGAAAAAGAAAAATAGTTTCCATTTGTGAGGTATATAACTTAAAAGATGGAGAAATTAATTTAAAAGAAATATTTAGTTTTAAACAAAAAGGTCTTACTAGAAGTGGTGAAGTAAATGGTTCTTATGTAATGTATAAATATACTCCAAAGGTTTATAACAAGATAAAATCTAAAGGAATAGATGAAATAGATGATATATTTGGTAAAACAAAAGAAGAATAATTAGAAAGGAAGGGATAGTATGGGAGATTCTTATATATATTTAGTAATTCAAATTTTATTAATTATTGGACTCTTTATAGTAGTAGTTTATCTTATTAAGATTAAAAACTCTTTAGCACTTGAAAAAAGAATAACTAGATTCTCTACAGAATCCCTTACCGATAGACCATTATCATTCTTTGATAAATTAAATGAAAAGTATAACAATTTAATTAGCAAAATAACTAAAAATTTAAGTAAATCTAAGATGCTTATTAAATATAGTTTAAGATATGACAAATATTTAGATAAGACAAAAATAATAAAAGATAAAGCTATGGATATAGTATCTAACAAAATTTTAATAAGCATTATAGCACTTGGAGTTACAATAGTATCTGATGTTTTAAGAGGGCAACATTTAAGTTTTTTACAAGTTGTTTTATCGTTATTAATAGGCTTCTTTATACCTGATATTTTCCTTATAATTAATGAAAAACGTAAGAGAAAACAAATTGAAGAAGATTTATTTAAAGCAGTTTTAATTATGAGCAATGCTTTTAAATCTGGAAGAAGTATAATGCAAGCTGTAGAAATAGTTTCTCAAGAATTAGACGGGCCAATTAGTGAAGAATTTAAAAAAATGTATATAGATTTAACTTATGGTTTAGAGCTTGATGTAGTTTTTGATAGATTATCTTCTAGAATAAAACTTGAAGAAACAAAGTATATGGCCTCATCACTTGTTATTTTAAATAAGACTGGTGGTAATATTATAAAAGTATTTTCTTCAATTGAAAGAAGTTTCTTTGAAAGAAAAAAATTAAATGATGAACTTAAGTCTGTAACAGCTTTATCTAGTTTTGTTTTTAAAATATTAGTTGCTATACCATTTATTATCTTTATAATGATTTATATCTTAAACCCTGGTTATTTTGCACCTTTAGTTACTACTATAGTAGGAAAAATAATACTTATAATTATACTTTTAATTTATGTTTTATATATAGTAATAGTAAGAAAACTAATAAGAATAAAGGATTGATAATATGAAAAATAAAAAAAGTTTAAGTTATAGAATATATAGTAAGAAAAACATAAAAATGGCAGAAGAAAAGACTAATTTATTAGGAGTTAATAATAAATTAGATGCTGTTAATTTATTAAATACAAGATTGTTTATTAGTATAATTGTATTTATAGGCATATTATATTTTGTTGATTTTGGTTATTTTATTGCTCCGATTATAACATTTTTAGTATATGAATTATTTTTTCCAGTAGTAATTGATCAAAAAATAGAGAAGAGAAGAAGAATTATAGAAAAAGATTCATTATATTTTTTTGAAATATTAGTTTTGTCTTTAGAAGCTGGTAGAAATATAAAAACTGCGATTGAAGTAACTACTAATAATATTAATTCTGAATTATCTGATGAGTTTAAAAAAGTAGTAAAAGATGTAAATTATGGTAAAGATTTAGATGAAGCTCTAGAAGAATTAAAGTATAGGATTCCTTCGGATACAGTTAATAATATTATTTTAAATATAAGACAATCTAATATGTTTGGTAATAATATAATAGATACTGTTTATTCACAAATAACTTATATAAGAGAAAAAAGATTACTAGAAACAAAAGCTTTTATTAGTAAAATACCGATAAAGATAAGTGTTGTTAGTGTTGTATTCTTTATTCCACTTTTACTTTTATTGTTATTAGGGCCAATGCTAGTTAGTCTTATTTAATATAAATGTTTTTAAAAAAGTATAAAAGTCAATAAATAAGATAAATATTATGATATAAAGTTGTAATGATTATAAATAAAATTTTAAAGGTCTACCTAAATAAGTAGACTTTTTACTGTAAAATGATACTATAAAGTAAAGGTAGGATGTAATAATGAGACTTAGAAATAAAATACTAACAATTATACTATTTTTTGTACCAATAATACTAATAACAAATGTAAATGCTGAAGAATACTCAAGAAAAGATATGCAAGATATGGTAACATCTACAGCACTGAGTTACTATTATAATAATTTATTTTCAGATTATGGACAATATCTTAAAGATTCTAGTTATGGTTTTAAAAATACCAATATTGGAGGCACATATACATGGAGAAGTTTTATTCATTCCCCAGAGGCAATTAGTCGTGCAAATAAATATTTTATAGATTGTAGTAGTTTTGCAGGTATAACTTATAAATATGGTTTAGGTTATGATTTTTCTGATTATTATCAAGGATCACGTTATAGTTATTTTAAAAATGGTAAAAAGTATGGGTATTACAATATGACTACTAGTAATATAAAGGCTTTTCCAGCAGTATTTTATACTACTAAACAAACTCAAAGCTTATATAAACAAATGTTAAATAACATGGGATTAGATAATGATGGAGCGTACTATGCTAATATTTCTAAAAATGTAGCATCTCAAAGTAAAACTAATTTTAGCACTGTAACTGGAGCGTATATAAACAATAGTAAGAGTAATAAAACTCAGGCTGTATATTATTTTGAAGCTACAGGCACTACTGTTAAAGAAATACAAAATCAAATAAATGGCAAGCAAGAAAAGGTTTATAACGAGATTAAAGAAATATTACAACCAGGCGATATGTTAACTTATGCGTTTAGAGTAAAAAATAGTGATGGTTCTGCAACTAGTAATAAAGGTCATGTTATGATTTATGTTGGAAACGAAATAAATGATAATGAGCAAGGATTAATTCATTCTACTGGTTATGATTATACATATAATGAAGATGGTTCTATGAATAGTCCTGGAGATGATACTTACAGTGTTAGGTATGATACTATTGATTATTTAAAAGATATAATTCTTTCTGAATCTAGTACTATAATAGGCTATAGAGTAAGCGTTCAAAGACCAATTAATCAGTTTTGTAATGTTGATTCTTGTTCTTTTAAAGATGATTCCAGTTCTTTTTCTAAGGCTATAGATAAAAGTTTGATTAAAAATTCATTGGCAAGAAAGGAATTATCACGATTAAGAATTGATCATTATGCTATGATAGATAAAACTTATCAAGACAGTAATTTAAGTAATGCTTTAAGTGCTTATAATTCTGTTAATTTAGATGATTCTATAAAATATGTTATACAAATTCAAAATAAAGCTAATTATAGTTATTGTAGTAGAAGTAGTGCTTACACAAAAAGTGCTTGTGAAAGAAAAAATTATACTTGGAATTATAGTGAAAAGTCCTCAAAATATAACTATAAGAATTTAACAATAACTAGTCAAATCCCTATTAATACTAAGTATATAAGTGGTAGTTGTAATAATAATTGTACTTATGATGAGAAAAGTAAGACTATAACTTGGAAAATTAATGAAATAAAACCAAATTCTAAAATGGAAACAAATGTTTATAGTGCTTCTAATCCTACCTATACCTATACTTATAAAGTCATTCCTTTAAAAGAGGGAATTATTAATAATGATAAAATTAATATAATTACTGAAAATAATAAAGTCTTAACTTTAGGAAATATTAAGACTTCAGTTAATCCAACATTTAATGGTGTAAGTACTAAGACTGTTGAAGATAGTTTAAATAAGATAAATCAATTAATTAGTTTAAATAAGATTAGTTATAAAACTAGTTCTTCAAATAGTTATAAGTATGATTTAGATTCTTTAAAAAACAAAATAAGTCTTTCAGATGATGAGTTTATAAAGATGCTTTATTATAATTCTTTTGATTTAGATTTAGGGTATTTAAATATAAATAATATTGTTTCTGCAATATTTAACAAGACCAATGTAACTGCTAAAAATGAAACAAAGACTATTTATTATACTAAAAATCAGACTAATATTAATAGTTTAATAGGAACTTTAAAGACAATTCATGATATGTTAGTACCTGGTATGTATGGCGGAAGAGTGCTTCATGGAAATGATAATGGAGATCGTGAAAAGATGATTACTGCTAGAAATAATTCTTTCTATTCTGGAATGGGATTAAATAATTTTGAGTATGGAGATTTGATTATTACTATTTCAAATAATATGCAAAAACTTAATATTTTTATGTATAAAGGTCAAGATAGTGCAGGGTATCCAATATTTATAGAGTATACTAAAAATGGAATTAGCGAGTATGATAAAAATAGTCTATCTGGTAAAACTGGATTTCAAAAAATGGCTGAAATATATTCTAAGGATTTGTTTTGCGTTTTAAGACCATCGAGAATTGGAACTACTATAAATTATAATTTTAATGGTGGAAAAGGTAAGGAGACTTCATATATTGCTTTTAGTACGTATAAAAATTTAACAATTCCTTCTAAGGAGCCATATAAAGTAACAATTAATTATAATAAGAGTGTTTCTAGTGAGTATGGCAATAAACTTGAAAGTAAAAATACTTTTGAAGGTTGGTACAGTGATAAAGAACTTACTAGTAAAATTCAAAATAATACTAAATTAATTACAACTAAGAATCATACAATTTATGCTAAATATGAGACTTCTAAGATAAAATTACCAGACATACAAGTAGATGATTATAGAATTGAAGGTTATTACAGTGATGATAGTTTAACTAAAAAAGTTGGTTTACCTGGTTCAAATTATATACCACAAAGAAGTGAAACTTTATATGTAAAATGGGTAAGCGATAAATATAAAATAACGTATCATTTAGATGGAGGGATAAATAATTTAAATAATTCTAGTAGTTATAATGAAAACGAAATAAAGAAATTATATGCTCCAAGTAGGAAAGGTTATACTTTTGAAGGTTGGTATACGGATGCTAATTATACTAAGAAAGCAACTGAAATATCTGGAAATAGTGATATTGATTTGTATGCTAAATGGATTATTAAAAAGTATGATATATCTTATAATTTAAATGGTGGAGTAAATCATAAAAATAATTTAAACTCTTATAATTATAATGAAACAATAATGTTAAATAATCCAACTAGAGATGGATATACTTTTGAAGGTTGGTATCTTGAAAAAACATATAACACAAAGATAACAAAAATAACAATTAAACAAAATATAACTTTGTATGCTAAATGGAAAAAAATTGATATAAAAGTTAGTATTCCTACTAATCTCAAGGCTAAAGCTTTAAATTATATTAGTATAAGATTAACTTGGAACAAGCAAAGTAATGTTGATGGTTACCAAGTATATAAATATGATAAAAATAAATATACTCTTATTAAAACTACAAACACAAATAATTTAATTACAACTTACCGAAACAAAACAGGATATTATTCTTATTATAAAATAAGAGCCTATAAAGTGCAAAATGACAAATATTATTATAGTAATTTTTCAAAAATTGTTAAGGCAAAACCATTTTTAAGCACTCCAACAAATTTAAAAGTAAAAAAACTTAATAGGACAAGTGTTAAATTAACATGGAAGAAAACTAGTGGCGCTAAATACTATGCTTTATATAGGTATAATGCAAAAACAAAAAAATATGTGTATTTAAAATATACTAATAATACTTGTATAACAAATAAAAAACTTAAAAAAGGAAAAATGTATTATTATAAAATAAAAGCTTATAAAATAGAAAATGGTAAGAAAGTATATAGTAGCTTTTCAAAAATGGTTAAAATCAAAATGTAAAATTATTAGATTTTAGTATTTATAACATTTTTATAGATATTTGAGCATAGAACAAAAGAAAATAGAGCAAAATGAGGTTGCTCTATTTTTCTGATTCTTTTAACATATTTGTTATTAGTATACCATAGCCTCTTTGAGGGTTATCAACTACAACGTGAGTTACCGCACCTATTAGTTTATTATCTTGTATTATAGGGGAACCACTCATTCCTTGAACTATACCATTTCCTTTTGATAATAAGGTAGTATCAGTTACTTCAAATAGAATATTTTTAGTTTTATGGTTTTTATCAATGCTTAATATATTGATATCAAAATCTTGTTTGTTTTTACCATAAATTACTGTTTTTATTTTGGCTTTACCTATGTTTATATCATTTGAAATAGGCAGTAAATTATTTTTATTATAAGAATTTTTGTAATTTCCATATATACCTGTTTCGTCGTTTTTATCTATTTTTCCATATACATTATCTTCATTATATATAGCGTTTTTTTCTCCAACTGAGCCACGGTTTGCTTTTTCTATCCCTGTTACATTTGATTCAAATATTTTTCCATCCTTTATTTCAAATTTTGTTTTTGTAGTTTGTTCTAATATTTCATGACCCAAGGCCCCAAATCTTTTGGTTGCAGGATCAATAAAAGTAAGAGTTCCTATACCAATTATACTATCTTTGACGTATAGACCTGTTTTATAGATTTTTCCATCTTTTACTAAGTTAAGAGTAGTGGTATTAATTTCATTTCCTCTTTTATAGGTTATTTTTAAAGATTTATCATTAAAATGTTTTGATAGATCAGTTATCCCATGAATAACAGTATCATCTACCTTTAAGATAATATCTCCAATTTTAAGACCAGCTTCTTTACCTGGAGTTTTCCCGTTTATACTATAATAACCTACAACCAAAACACCACTAGAGTTTACTTCTATACCAACATTATCTCCTCCAACTATTACTTTATCTGAATAAGCAAAAACTGAAAGTGGTATACTAAAAGTAGTTATTAAAAGAATCATTAATAGTTTGTTTTTAAAAATCATTTAATCAACTCCTTAAACAAACTACATTATTATTATCTACATAATATAATTTTTTATATTAGATAAAAATTGGTAATAAATAATTAAAGTTTAATGAATAGTTATCATTATTTTTTTAAAATTAAATTCACTTTTTTAGTTTTAATTTTTAACTTTAGAGTATTTCACAAAAGTTTCATAAAATTTACTTATTATTTCCACATCTGTTTTATAGAATGTAAATGAAAGAGGTTATAAAATTAGTTTTCACTTTTATTTTTTATATAATAATTAATATTAGAATTTTTTAATATTTATAAATTGTTAGTTTATTACAAACCTTAACCAAAAATAAACCAAATCCATATCAAATATATTTACTTTGCCTCTTTCAATTTTTTTAAAACCTAAAGACTTTAGGTCTTTTTTAATATATGATATAATTATTTTATGAGATATAAACGCAATAGTTTCTTATTTTAAATTATATATCTTATAAATAGTAAAGAAAGGAATGATCTTAAAATGAAAGTATTAGTTGTAGATGATGAAGAACTTATAAGAAATATAATAGTAGAGTATTGTCATAATGAAGGTTATCTTACTGATGAAGCATGTGATGGGCTAGAGGCAATAGAAAAAGTGAAAAATAATGATTATGATATTATTATTTTAGATTTAATGATGCCTAAACTTGATGGTTATACTTCTTATAGACAAATTAAAGATATTAAAAATATTCCAACTATTGTACTTTCAGCAAGAAGTGAAGAAGCAGATAAATTATTGGGATTTGATTTAGGAGTAGATGATTATATGACTAAACCATTTTCTCCTAAAGAGTTGATGGCTAGAATAAGAGCTATTCTTAAAAGAAGCAATGGAAGTGGCGATAATTTATTTGTTTATAAGAATTTAAAAATTGATAAGATAGGGCATAGTGTTATTATTAATGATAAGGAAGTAATGCTTACTCCAAAGGAATATAATTTGTTAATATATTTTATTGATAATAAAAATGTAGCGTTATCCAGAGAACAATTACTTAGTAAAGTATGGGGTTATGATTTTTTTGGAGATGATAGAACCATTGATACACATATTAAAATGTTAAGAAATAATTTAGGTGAATATAGAAATTTAATAAAAACTGTAAGAGCTGTGGGGTACAAATTTGAAATTAAAGACTAGAAGTCTAAGAGTTAACTTGTTGATATATTTCTTGATATTTTCTGGTATTATGTTGGGATTTTTATATTTTTTTCAAATTGTTTTTTTTAATTCTTATTATAAAATTAGTCAAACCAATAACTTGGAACAAACTGTTGAATCTATTGAAAGAAATATAAAAAAAGAAAATTCTGAAGTTCTTTTTAATGAACTTTCTCTTGACAATGAAGTGTGTATTCAAATAATAAGCAAAGAAAAATTAGTGTTTTATTCTGATAATTATAAACACTGTGCTGATAAGAGTAATAAGGTGTTATCTGTAATTACTAATAATTTTATGAATAGTGATAAAAAGTATCTTAAGTTGGAATTTATTAATAATAGATATAATAATAAGTCTTTAGTTTATGGAAAAAAACTTGATAATGATACTTATGTTTTTGCAAATTCATCTCTAGAGCCTATGGATAAGAGCATAAGTTTGCTTAAAGGACAATTTGTGTATGTAACATTTATTATTTTGTTTTTATCGTTTATTATTTCATATTATTTTTCAAGAAGAATTGCTGATCCTATTTTAAAAATTAATTCTTCTGCTAAAAAGCTAGCTGATAAGAGTAGTGAGGTTAAGTTTACATGTGAAACTGAAGTGCTTGAGCTTAAGGAACTTGCGAATACTTTAAATGACACTGCTAAAGAGCTTAGCAAAACCGAAGAATTAAGAAAAGAGTTTTTGGCGAATGTTAGTCATGATTTAAAAACTCCACTTACCATGATTGAAGCTTATGCAGCATCTGCAAGGGATTTAAATTATAATAATAAAAAGAAAAGAGAACGTGATTTAAATATTATAATTGATGAAGCTGAAAGACTTAATATGCTTGTTAATGATATACTTCTTTTATCCAGAATGGAAAATAATAAGACTGAATTAAAACTTGAAAAAATTAATATTAAAGAAGAAATAAAAACTATTTTAGAAAGATTTGCTATTTATAAGAATGATGGTTATACTTTTGAATTTAATGAAACTAAGGATTATATTATATTTGCTGATAGAAAGTCTATAGAAAGAGTTATATATAATTTGGTAAATAATGCTATTAACTATACTGGTGATGATAAAAAAGTAAAAATTAATTTTGAAGTTAATGACAATATTTTAAGAATTAATATAATTGATACTGGAAATGGCATTTCTGAGGAGGATAAAAAATTAGTTTGGAATAAATATTTTAGAATTAATAAAAGACATCGCAGAACAACTGTAGGTACTGGACTTGGGCTTTCAATAGTAAAAGAAATATTAGAAGACCATAAGTTTAACTATGGAATTGATTCAAAGATTAATAAGGGAACTTGCTTTTATTTTGAATGTCAAATAGTTGATGCAAATAAGAAAAAAACTAATGGTAGTACAAGAAAAATTAAAACTATAACAAAGACTAAAAAAGGAAACGAAAAAAGGAAAGAGAATATATAAAAAAAACTGATATTTGAGTTTGTACTTATTTATCAGTTTTTTTCTTTTTTTAGATATATTGTATTATTTATTAGAAAAGTACCCATTTATTACTGTTTTACTTTCATTTACTACTATAAAAGCATTTTTATCAAATTGTTTTATTAAACCATGTAATTTGCTAAAATCATTTTTATTTATTTCGATAAAGAACATATATTTATCTGGTTCATTTTCTTTTTGATTTATGTCCATAACAGATACTGCAAAGCCATTTTTTCTTAGAGAATTAACCCATTTAGTAGTAGCGTTAGTAGTTATTACTTGAACAGTTAAATTTCCTTTTATAAATTTTTGAGATAATTTGCCTCCAATATAAGTACCACAGGCAAATCCTAATGCATAGAATATTCCCACTAAAACACTACTGGATGCAGTATCTAGAGCTTCTTTAGCAATTAGGAACCAGACTAAAACTTCAAAAAAACCAATGACACTTGCTAGGAATATTTTATCTTTTACTGTAATTATTGTTCTCAGAGTTCCTAGAGTTACATCTACAATTCTAACAAAAAAGATTTTTATACATAAAAAGAAAATGCTCATACAATCACCATAATTAGTATGAACATTTTCTTCCAAAATAATAATTTATCTTAATAAATATAGTAATGAAACTGCTAATGAAGAACCAAGTAATCCAAATAGCATTATAAATATAACAATTTTTTGAAACTTCTTATTCATTTTATCCCTCCAGCTAAGATAATTATATCAAAAGAGATAGCAAGTAGTCAAATATTGTAGTGTTTATTTTTCATTTATTATATATAATTTCTTTTATTGTATTTTGTCTTTATTAATATTTTAGTCTAAAAAAGAAATAATTTGTTTTATCAAAAGTTTAATACTTGCTTTTTTTATTAAATATAATTTATTGGTGATACTATGAGGATGAATTTAAAAAATAAAAAATTTAAAAATTTTAATTTTGATCATATTAAGTTTACTTCTAGGAATCTTTTTATCTTTTTAACATCTTTTTCTATTATTTCTATAGTTATAGGAGTAATTTTCTATTTTTTATTATCTTCTAGTGATAAAAGTGTTGTAGATAGCAGTGTTTCTAATTATTTTGTTTTTAATGAAAATATAAATTATGTTAATTTATTTAAGGAGTCTATTCTTAGTAATACTTATAATATTTTTTTAATAGGGGTACTTGGAATTAGTGTTATCGGGGTATTAGCAAGTATTTTTATATATTTTTGTGAATTTTTTAGTGTTGGGTTTTCTTTAGCTAGTTTATTTAATATTTATGGTGTTAAAGGGATACTGGCTAGTATTTGTTATTTGCTTACTTCTAAAGTGTGTTTTATGATTGTTTTATTTATTCTTACGTTTTTCTCTATTAAAATTTCTTATAAATTAATTAAATTATGTTTTACTAAAGAAGATATAAATATTAAAAAAGAAATATCTAAGTATTTTAAAGTTTTATTATTTTCATTTATTATGGTAATTGTGATATCTATGTTAAAGGTATTTGTTGATCCTTTTTTAATAAAGTTTTTTACAAGAATTTAATTTAATGCTATACTTGGTACAAGAGGTGATTATATGTTATATACTGCTAGTTTCAAAAATATTAATTTGAATGGTAAAAACAATATTTCTATTGTAAAAGATGGAGGTAAGAAACTTGGTTATGAAATTGAAACATATAATCCGTTAGTACCAAAAATGAAATTTAAAAAAGTTTTAACTTATAATATTGATGATAATATTAGTAAACAAGAGGAGTACATTAAAAAATACTATTTTGAAAATTTGAAAAGGTTAGATCCTAAAAGTGTATATAATCTGTTAGATAATAAAGTTATTTTGTCTTATGAAAATAGTGATAAGTTTTCTCATAGACAGATTGTTGCTAGTTGGTTTGAGATATTTTTAGATGTTGACGTTTTGGAGATAGCAGGTGATGATAGCATTAAAAATATTGCTAGAAATTTAGAAATTAGAGATATGTTAGAAAACATAATACGAGAAGATTTAAATCCTAAATATAATTCTATTAGAGCTTATTATTTGATGTGTGAAGGAAAAAAATTAGAAGCAAAAGCAGATATTTTTATGAAACAGAATAATATTAAGTATGCTAGTAGGACTTTAACTATGGCTAAGGAAATGTTTCAAAAGGCTGAGAAAGAAGAATTTATTTATAATAAAACTTATCAAAAAGTGAGAAGACATTATTAAATTTTTATTAAGTGTTAAATTTAAAAGTTTCTTTTTTTGTAATTTTTATCTTTTGTTTTTTTTTCTGTAATTTTTGTTGTTTTATGTATATATAAATTTTTACAAACATCTTATTTTATGTTATAATGTATACCGAAGTTGGTGATAATATGAAGAAGGTAATAGTAGGCGTTTCTGGAGGTGTTGACTCTTCAGTGGCCCTTATTTTACTGAAAAAACAAGGTTATGATGTTGAAGGACTTTTTATGAGAAACTGGGATAGTTTAGTTAATAATGATATAGAGGGGAATCCTACTTTAAATAATGATATATGTACTCAAGAGCAAGATTATAATGATGCTAAAATGGTGTGTGATAAGTTAGGGGTAAAATTACACCGAGTTGATTTTGTTAAAGAGTATTGGGATTATGTTTTCACTTATTTTTTAGATGAACTTAAAAAAGGAAGAACTCCAAATCCTGATGTTATGTGCAATAAATACATAAAGTTTGATTTATTTATTAAAGAAGCACAAAAATATGGTGCGGATTATATTGCAACTGGTCATTATGCTAGAATGATTAATGGTAATTTGTATAAGGGGATTGATGAAAATAAAGATCAGACTTATTTCTTAGCACAACTTACTAATGAACAACTTAAAAATGTTTTATTTCCTATTGGTGATTTAGTCAAACCTAAGGTTAGAGAAATTGCTAAAGAGTATGATTTAATAACAAAAGATAAGAAAGATTCAACCGGAATATGCTTTATTGGAGAAAGAAACTTTAAGAAGTTTTTATCTAATTATTTACCTAATAAACCAGGAAAAATTATAAATATTGAAACAAATGAAGAAGTTGGTAGTCATATTGGTTTAATGCATTATACGATTGGACAAAGAAAAGGTCTTAATGTTGGGGGTACTAAGGAAAAGTTATTTGTTGTTGGTAAAAATTTAAAAGATAATATTTTATATGTCTGTGAAGGAGAAGATAATAAATATTTATACTCAGATAGTTGTGTTATTGATAATATTGTATTAAATATTGATGAGAAAATAACTAGTTGTAATGCTAAGTTTAGATATAGAAGCAAAGATGTTCCTGTTAGTCTTGAGTATATAAATGATGAAGAAATTTTGGTTAAATATAAGGGTGTAAAAAGTGTTACTCCTGGACAAGTTTGTGCTTTATATATTAATGATAGATGTATAGGAAGTGGAATTATCAAGGAAGTTAGAAAAAACAATGAAAAGCTTTGGTATTTGTTATAAATATGTTACAATTATTATTAGTTAAATAGAAAGTATGGTGAAAGAATGGAAAAAATAAAGTTTTTTGTAGCACTTTGGGCTGCTAAGTTATATTTATTTATATCAAAAGTATTAGGAAAGAGTAGGGATGATAGGGCTGGACTTTTGGCTTATAGATTTGATAAGAATTTTTTGAAGCACTTAAATAAACCAGAACTAGTTGTAGGAGTTACAGGTACTAATGGTAAATCTACTGTTTCTAGTTTAGTGCATGATATATTTAAATTAGAGAATAAAAAAGTTGCTTATAATGATTGGTTTGCTAATAATTTAGCTGGTCATGCTAGATTGTTACTTGATGCAGTTAATATTTTTAATAAACCAAGAAGAGATGTTGCAGTTTTAGAAATGGACGAAATAACTCTTATAGAATCAATGCCTTATGCTGATTTAGATTATTTAATAATTACTAATATTAGTAGGGATTCTATTAGAAGAAATGCTTATCCTAGTTATATTGCTTCTAAAATAAAGGAAGCTTTAGATACTTCACTTGATACTAAAATTATTGTTAATGCTGATGATCCTATAACAACTTCATTAGATATTAAAAATAAATGTATATATTATTCTCTTGATAAGACAAGGGATGAAATTGTTACTTATAATGCTGATGATTTTCCGGTATGTCCTAGGTGTTATGAAAAGGTTGTTTATGACTATCAACATTATCGTCATATAGGAAAGTTTCATTGTCCTCATTGTGGTTTTAAATCTAAGAAGAGTGATTATATTGGAAAAAATATAAATTATGATAAGATGACTTTTGATGTTGCTAAAGGTAAAAAGAAGACTAAATATAATCTTATTTCTCCATCTATTTTCAATGTATTTAATTTACTATCTGTTATTGCATTATTTACAGAGTTAGGAATGGATGATAAGACTTTAAATGAACATATAAGCAATATAAAGATTCCAATTAGTAGGGAAGATAATGTTAAATGCAAAGATAAAGAAATATGTTTACAAATTGCTAAAGGACAAAATGTAAGTGCAACCTCAACAGTTTTTGAATATGTTTCTAATATGAAAGAAAATATAGAATTAGTTCTTATTCTTAATGAAGTTGGGTGTGTTAAAGATAAGACTGAGACTATAACTTGGCTTTATGAAACAGATTTTAGTTTTCTTAATAAGCCTAATATTAAGAAAATTGTAATTGGTAGTTATTTAGGTACAGATTATAAGATTGCAATGATTTTAGCTGGTGTTGACCCTAAGAAAATAGTACTTGCTGATGATGAAATGGATACTGTTAATTATGTAACATTTGAGGATATTCAAAAAATAGTTATTCTTTATGAAGTTGAGTTTATTACTGGTTCTAAAAAAGTTAGAGATAAAATAGTAGAAAAGTTAGAAAAGAGTGGTGAGTAATATGAAAATTGAAATATTATATAAAGATCTTACTAATATATATGGTGATATTGGGAATATTAAAATTTTAGAAAAAAACTTACCAGATGCTAAATTTATTTATACTTCAGTTAATGAAAAGCCATATTTTGCTGATAATAAAGTTGATATGATATATATGGGTTCTATGCCTGATGAGTATGTAGAAATTATTGTAAAGGCTTTAGTAAAATATAAAAACAGATTAAAAGAATTAATTGAAGATAATGTGGTTATGTTGTTTACTGGAACAGCTTTTGAGCTTTGTGGTGAATATATTCTTGAGGACAATAATAAACAAGAAACGCTCGGTTTAATTGATGATATTTATTTTAAACGTGATAAAGATCATCGTCATAACTCTTTATTTATAGGTGTTTTTGATGATATAAAAATAGTAGGTAATAAAAGTCAATTCTGTTATACATATGGAGAAAATAATTATCCATTTATAATAGCAGATGATAGATGCATGGGTATGAATAAAGACACTCAAAAAGAAGGTATTCATTATAAAAACTTTTTTGGTACTCAAGTTTTAGGTCCAATTTTAATATTAAATCCTTTGTTTTTGAAATATTTACTTAGTTTACTAGGTAAAAAAGATAAATTGTATTTAGAAGATTTAATGATAGAAGCTTATAATAAAAGGCTAAAAGAATTAGAAAAACCAGATAAAAGATTTATTTTAAAAGATCATGGTTAAGAAAAAAAACGCTTGTATTTGGCGTTTTTTTGTTTTTATTTGTATATTTTTTTAATATAACTATCAAATGAGCATAACATGTAAGGAACTGCAATTCCTAAGCTATTGGCTACTTTTTTTGGAGTTAGTTCATTACCTATAAAAATCACTTTATCCCCTAATTTGACATTTTTATCTACTTTTATTAGAGTCATACACATATTTATTTCTCCAATTATTTGATACTTTTTATTATTTATTAAAACATATTTATTAGTAAAGTTTTTGTTTAATCCTTCAGCATACCCAATCGGAACCATTGCAACCATTGTATCTTCAGTAGTTAAATATTCTCCGTCATAACCAACTCTTTCTCCAGCATTTATACTTTTTATTGATTGAATAGTAGACACTAATTTAAAGGCAGGTTTTACATCTATAAAGAAATCATCATTTAATTTAGAAAGATTTTTTGTTTTTCGTATATGTTCTCTTTTTATTTTTTTAAGTTTGTTTATAAAACCATGTTCATTTATATTATTAAAATAATTACCAAATAATAATTGTCCTATTCTTACAGTGTTACAAAAGTCTAATTTTGGATGTATTGATAAAGAATTACTACTATACATGTGTACCATTTTTATATTATTTAAATCTATCAAACTAGTTATATCTTTAAATCTTTTAACTTGTAAATCCCATTCAGAATCTACTATTCCTAAAGTAGCAAAATGCGAATAAATTCCTTCTAGTTCTATATTATGCTTTTTATTTGTTATAAGGTCATCATATACCAATTTTACTTCTTCTTTATTATTTATACCAATTCTATTCATTCCAGTATTTAGTTTTATTTGTATTTTAAGTTTTTTATTTGATTTAATTTTTGTAAGTTCTTTATAATATTCATAATCTGGAATTGTTATAGTGATATTTTCCTTTATACAAAGTTTGATATCATTTAGTTCAACTGGTTGTAGACACATTATAGGAAAGTCTTTATTAATATATTTTCTTACTTCAAGTGCTTCATTAAGAGTTGCTACAGCAAAATAATTTATTTTAGTATCTATAAGATATTTTGCAACCTCATAGCCACATCCATAAGCCTTTCCTTTTATTACTGCGACATAATAATCATAATTTGGTCTTTTTTTAATTATTTTTTCAACGTTTTCTTTTAAAGTTTTAGTATCTATTTCTATATAAGTTTCATTATTCATAAATATTCTCCTTTTTTACTTGTATATTATTATTATAACCCTTTTTATTTCATTTAGCAAAGCAATAGAGAAAAAAACTATGTACAATAGTCTTTACACATATTTACACTTGACATTGTTTACACTTGTGATACAATTATAGTAGGAGATGATTATATGAAAGAAGCTAGTAGAATAATAAATGAGGCTAATATATCAAAAGTTAGTATTGCAAAATTTTTAGGAGTATCTCGTCAAATGCTATATAATTACCTAGCTTTAGATAAACTCGAAGATTTACCTAATGATAAACAAACTAAATTACTTATGCTTTTTGGAGTTGAAAAGGAAGAAGATTTAAAGAATGTTAAGATCACAGATGATTATATTGCTTTATTAGAATCAAGGATTAATGAAGGAATTCTTGACACTTTTAATAAAGAATCTATATCTGATTTAAGAGGCTTAAATAAAAAAGAACAAACTGTTTTGACTGATATTATTAAAGCTTTGAAAGATAAACTATTAAATGATCATGAAGAAGTTGAATATAATACACTTAGATATTTATTAATGTTTATACAAAATATGGATCAAATTGAAGAACTTAAGTATTTTTTAGCATATATGGGAAAATCTACTACTCAAATACCAGTGAATGAATATATTTATGATGAAGATAAACAGTATATATATGAAGGCATATATTATTCTGCAGAGACATTATTTACAACAGGTAATGCCTCAAGAAATAAAGTTTCTGAATCTCACAAGAAATGGGAAAAAAGAATTGAGCAAAAGAAAGAAGATAAATTAAGTAGAACACAAGAACTTACTAATTTTAAGCAATTAGCTTTAAAAGAACTAGGATATAGTTGCGTTAGTGAGAATAATGCTAAAGAAGTATTTGAAAAAATAGCAGAAATTATGTCTAGAAAAATATAGGAGGTTTATTGTATGAAATATATGATTAAAATGTTTTCTAGAATTAATTTTAAGAAGTTTAATAAAATAATTAATGAGTCAAGCAAGAAAAGTGGGAAATCAAAGATTTATATTTTTTTTGATATGATTGGTTGTTTTTTTAAATATCAAGCTGGTTATGCAGATTATATTTTTTTTGAAATGTACAATTTAAATAAAAAAGAAAGAAAAACTATACTTACTAGAGGTAAAAACAATTCTTATGTTAAGAGACTTAATCCCAAAGAATACTGGAAATATATTGATAATAAAGCACTATTTAATGAAAGATTTAAAGATTTTTTAAATAGAGAATATATGGTTTTAAATAGTGATAATTATATTGAATTTAAAGATTTTATTAAAAAGCATAAAGAAATAATTATTAAACCATTGGATGCTACTTGTGGAGTAGGGGTAGAAAAGGTAATAATTAATGATAAAACTGACTCTAGTAAGTTGTATAAAAAGCTGTTAGATAATAAACAATTTTTAATTGAAGAGGTAGCCAAGCAACATAAGGATATGAATAAGTTACATCCCAGCTCTATTAATACTATTAGAGTAGTTACTATACATAATAAATATGATGTTACTACTGTAGTTGCTGCGGTTTGTAGAATGGGAACTGCGGGTAGGGTAGTAGATAATTTTCATAATGGTGGTATATGTGCTCCACTTGATGCTAAAAAAGGTATAATAAATGATAGGGCTGTTGATAAACAAGGTAATTTTTATGATACTCACCCTACTACAAAAACTAAATTAATAGGGTACCAAATACCTGAGTGGGATAAAATTGTTAAACTTGTTACAGAAGCATCTAAAAAGATTCCAGAATTAGGATTGATTGGTTGGGATGTTTGTGTTGGACCTGATAGACCATGTTTAATTGAAGCAAATCAATATCCAGCATATGATTTATATAAAATGATTAAAATACCAAATAGCGTTGGAATTATACCAGTATTTGAAGATGCATTAAATAAAAGAAAATAATTATTAAAATGATATATAATATATAATTCGGTTTTAATTAGTTATAATATGTTATGTATCATTTTTTATTTGAAATAAAATATTCTAGTAAATAAAATATAATATATGTAGTGCTGTATATTAAATCGAGAATTATTTAGATGTATAATTATATGTGTTGATTTAAAATAAAGTAGAATAATTAAGCATAAAAAAACATAGCTTTTGATACCTATGATAGATTTTGAAAATAAATGGAATAAATTATTATTAATTTTATAGATTATTAATTAATTTAATAATAAATTTGTAGATTGTTTTTTCAAACTTTTATTTCTTCCTATAATTGATATTATGTTAACTTGTGTAATTTCCTAATCTTAACAACTCCATCTAAAATATACATAAAATTCATTAAAAAGTCACACTATTCTGAAACTTTATTAAGAAACCCTACAATTATTCTTGCAATTAAAAAAACTAAACAAATTCTCCCTATTATTGTAAGCGTATCATTATAACAACCATGTTCTAATTTCTCAAAAAAATCATTTGATACTTCACAGTACATATATGAGCCTAATTCATCTGCAATTTTATCATATTTACTTTCTATATTTAATATCATAGTTTATTACCTCCAATTAAATTATATAACATCAATATATGTAAAATATAGTAAAACGCACATACATAGTGTAAACATGTGTAAACGTTATTACAAGCAAAAAAACAAGGACTTATTAACAATTGTTAAGCCCTTGTTCTACTTTTATTCTTCTATTGATTGCTCCTCATTATCATTTACATTTTCTTCGTCCAAAACATTAGTACTAATATCACTTGATTTGAAACTGAATTTAATATTATTTTCTACAACTTGCGAATAAAAATATATTTCATATAATTCTTTTTTTGTTACATCATATTGTAATTTATATGTGATTGTTTCATCTTTTTTTATAATATTTTTATCATTAGTATATTTATTTGGTATTTGAACTTTATTTATATCGTAAAATACAAAATAATCATCTGGAGTTATAGTAATAGTATTATCTCGTTTATTAGTTAATTCAAAGGTTACTTCAATTCCTGTATCATTATTAATATAGGACGCATTCACTAATGTTACTTCTATATCATCTATATACCCTACTTCGTGCATGCTGTATTCACTTTTTAAAATGTGTTTATCATCGTTTTTAAAGACAAGTGTACTTATAGCAATTAGTATTAATATAATACCTGCAATTATTACAAATCTTATAGCTTTTTTATTTTTATTTATTTCTGTATTACTTTGTTGTTTGGTATCTTTATCATTCATATAACTCCCTCTTTCTTTATTTTAATTTTTCTAAATAGCTTGTACCAATCATCGGTTTATCAACATCAAAATTGTCTGCAATGGTCGCGCCAATATCGGCAAAAGTATTCATGATAGGTAGCATTTTTGGTTCTTTGAATATTCTACTGTAAATTAATACTGGAGTGTTTTCTCTAGTATGATCAGTTCCTTTAAAGGTTGGATCATTTCCATGATCGGCAGTTATTATTAGTAAATCATCATTATTTAATTTATTAAGAATCATAGGAATTTCAACATCTAATTCTTCAATTGCTCTGGCATAACCCTCTGGATCTCTTCTATGACCATATAGTGTATCAAAGTCATTTAAATTGGCAAAACATATACCATTAAACTTTTTATCCATAATGTCAAGTAATTTATCTACTCCATCTTTGTTATTAGCAGATCTTATTTTTTTAGTAATACCTTTTCCATTAAATATATCATAAATTTTTCCTATTGAAATAACACTCAATTTTTTTTCTTCTAGTTTTTCTAGTACTGATTTTGATGGCGGATCCATAGCAAAATCTCTCCGATTACTAGTTCTTACAAAATCACTTTTATTTTTTCCTTTGTATGGTCTAGCAATGATACGCCCAACTCTCCATTCATCTTTTGAACTAGTTATTTTTCTTGCTATTTCGCATATTTCATATAATTCTTGAAGCGGAATAATACTTTCATGTGCTGCTATTTGTAATACAGAATCCCCGGAAGTATAGACAATTAATTCTCCAGTTTCCATTTGTCTTTCTCCCAATTCCTTAATTATTTCAGTACCACTAGCACTTATATTTCCAATTATTTTACGCCCAGTTAATCGCTCTAGTTCCTCAATTAGTTCTTTAGGAAAACCATTAGGAAAAGTTGGAAAAGCATAACTACAACGAACTCCCATTATTTCATAATGACCACATAATGTATCTTTTCCTTTGTTTGTAGGTCTTGCTATAGTATAGTATCCTTCAGTTTCATCATTAGCACTCATATTAATAGTGTTAAGAAATCCTAATTTTTTTAAATTTGGTATAAACAAATGATTAGTCTCATTTATATGCCCTAGGGTACATGCTCCTTCATCTCCATAATTAGAAGCATCTAATGCTTCCCCTACTCCTAATGAATCACAAACTATTAAAAAAACTCTTTTAAATTTCATTTTTATCTCTCCTTCTTACTACGTGGATGAAAATCTTCATAATCTCGTTTTATTTTTTCTTTACTTATATGAGTATATATTTTAGTAGTGCTAATATCACTATGTCCTAAAAGTATTTGAATACTTCTAAGATCTGCTCCACCACTTAACATATGAGTTGCAAATGAATGTCTTAAAGTATGTGGTGTTACATTTTTTTTAATCCCTTTTTCTAGTAGAATTTTTTTTAAATTTTTGAAAAAACCTTGTCTAGTCATTTGTTTTCCATGATTGTTTAAGAATAGATAATCATTAAAACCATTTATTAAAAATAAGTTTCTTTTATCAATATATAGTTTTAAATAATACATAGAATAATCATTAATAGGAACTATTCTTTCTTTTGATCCTTTTCCTAAACATCTTACTATATCATTTTCAAGATCAATATTCCTCATTGTTAGAGAAATAAGTTCTGAAACCCTTAGACCACTTCCATACATTAACTCTAACATAGCTTTATTTCTATAATCATATTTTGTTTTTAAAGGAATATCTAAGAGATTTGATACTTCTTCTACACTTAGTGTATCTGGTAGACTTTTTTTTATTTTTGGCCTATCTATAAATTCACAAGGATTTTTCTTTACTCGTTTTTCTTTTAATAGAAAAATAAATAAATTATTTATAGAAGTAATATTTCTTGAAATAGATCTAGAATTAAGTTTGCTAATATATTTTAGATAGTTTTCTATGTTACCTACAGTTACTTTATTAAAACTATTAATATGATTTTCTTTCAAATAAGAAATAAATTTGTTTAAGTCATATTCATAATTTTTTACTGTTTCATTAGATAATTTTCTTTCAAACTTAATATAGTCTAGATACTCTATTATTTCCATAATTCTACCTCATAATTAATTATATCAAAAATTCTTTAGAATATAAACATTTTCCTTTAATAAAACTATTTTTTCTTAGATTTTATTGTATTTGTTTTTTCTTTATATTTTTTTAATCTCAATTTATCCATCATGTAATTTACTTTTATTCTTTTAATTTTTGTTTATTTTTGATAAAATATTTATACGAGGAGATGTAGTTATGGACAAACCACTTGCACTTATTTTAAAACCAAAAAGTTTATCGGATATTGTAGGTCAAACTCATTTAATTGGAGATAATAAAATTCTTACTAATATGGTTAAAAATAAAAAAATATTTTCAATGATTTTATATGGTAATCCTGGTACTGGAAAGACTTCAATTGCTACTGCTATAGTAAATGATTTGAAGTGTAACTATCGTTTTTTAAATGCTACTTTAAATAATAAACAAGATTTATCTAGAGTTATCGAAGAAGCTAAAATGTTGGATGGTATGGTTTTAGTAATGGATGAAATTCATAGAATGAATAAAGATAAACAAGATTTATTGCTTCCTTGTTTAGAAAGTGGTTTGCTTACACTTATTGGAATGACAACTTCTAATCCTTATCATAAGATAAATCCTGCTATTAGGAGTAGATGCCAAATTTTCAAACTTGAATCTTTAACAAATGATGATATTTATATTGGACTTAAACGTGCTGTTTTATGTGATGAAATTAATGATATAATTGTTGATGATGAAACATTAAAATATATTGCTAGTATTTCTGGAGGAGATTTACGTTTTGCTCTTAATTTACTTGAAGTATCTTATTATTTTAATGATAAACATAAAATTGATATAGAAATAATTAAAAATGTTTGTAATAAGCCTAACTTTTTCCATGATAAAAACGAAGATGGACATTATGATGTATTAAGCGGGCTACAAAAGTCTATTAGAGGCTCAGATGTTGATGCTGCTCTTCATTATTTGGCTAGACTTTTGCTTGCTGAAGATCTTGATAGTATTTATCGTAGACTTTCTGTTATTTGTTATGAAGATATTGGCCTTGCTAATCCTAGTTTAGGTCCTAAACTTGATAGTGCTATTAATGCTAGTGAAAGAGTTGGACTACCTGAAGCTAGAATTATTTTGTCTAATATTGTTATTGAAATGGCTCTTTCTCCTAAGAGTAATACTGCATATCTCGCTATTGCTAAAGCTATTAATGATTTAGAAACTAAAAATGTTAGCGAAATTCCTAAGCATTTAAAAAGTCCTTATATTGGGTATAAATATCCTCATAATTATAAAGGTTCTATTGTAAAACAACAATATTTACCTGATAATATAAAAGATGAAAGATATTATGTGCCCAAAGATACTTCTAAGTATGAAATGGCTTTAAAACAAGTTAAAGAAAAACTTGATAAATTTAAGTATTAAGGTGGTTTGTATATGAAGAGATTTAAGAGTTTTTTAGTAATATTTGTTTTTTTATTTATTTTAGGTATTGTTTTTTCTTTACTTATATATAATAGTATATCTTTTATATTTATATTATTTGATATTTTAGAAAGTCTTTTTTTAGCAAGTTTTTTATGTTTAATTACCTGTTTTAAAAATGATAAAATTAATAAATTAATAAAGATTATGATACTTGGAATTATTACAGTATTTTTTATTGCGCAGTACGTTCATTATAGTTTTTATGATTGTTTTTTTTCAGTATATTCTTTAGTAAATGGTGGACAAGTATTTGGATTTATAAATGCTATTATAAAAGAAATATTAGATCATATTTGGGGAATACTAATTATACTGGGATTATTTGGTTTTACTAGTTTTTCTATAATAAAAACTAATGATTATATAGATAAAAAAAGATTTTGGAGTTTATTAATTACTAGTACTTTAAGTATTGCGATTATCTTTTTATCATTATTTATTAATATTAAAACTAATAATGATATTTATTGTAAAACAAATTTACTTAATAAAACTAATAGTGAAGTTAAGAATAATAAAGATTTTGGTTTAATTGGAGGAATGGTAATTGATTTATATAGATATAATAATTCTTATGATGAAGACATTTTAAAAGAAAATGATACTAAATATGTGTTTAAAGAAAAAGATAATACTAAATATAATGTTACTAATATTAACTTTAACGAGATAACTTCTAGTAATAGTAAAGTTAAAAAGTTGAATAGTTATTTTATGAAAAATGTTCCTACCAACAAGAATACATATACAGGGGTTTTTAAAGATAAGAATCTTATTTTTGTTACTGCTGAATCTTTATATTTTAGAGCCATTGATAAAAAACTTACTCCTACTTTATATAAAATGATAAATAATAGCTTAGAGTTTACTAATTTTTATACTCCTATATATTATGCTTCTACTTCAGATGGTGAATATACTAATTTAACAGGTGTTTTGCCCAGAGAAGGAACTTGGAGTTATATTGCTTCACAAAATAATGTTTATCCTTATACTTATCCTAAGATGCTTAAAAAAAGGGGTTATAAAACTTACTCTTATCATGATGGAAAATATAATTTTTATAATAGAGATATAGTTATGCCTAATTTTGGCTTTGATAAATATATGGGATGCGGAAATGGTTTAGAGAAAAAAATTAATTGTAATTTATGGCCTCAGAGCGATGAAGAAATGTTTAAAGAAACATTTAATGATTACAAAGATAGCAAGAATTTTATGACTTATTATATGAGTATAAGTTCTCATTTATCTCATGATTTTGATTCTAATGATATGGCTAAAAAACATAAAGAAGAAGTTAATAATTTAAGTTATTCTACTCATGTTAAGGCTTATATAAGTGCTCTTATTGATTTAGATAAAGCTATGGAAAATTTACTCAATAATTTAGAAAAAAATAATTTAATAGATGACACAGTTATTGTAATTGTTCCTGATCATTACCCTTATGGTTTAAGTGATGAAGAATTAAATGAAATAGAGCCTCTTAATAATCCATATGATAAATATAAATCTGGCCTTATTATTTATAATTCTAGTTTAAAACATGAAAGAATTAATAAGTATGCTTCTAATATAGATATTCTCCCTACTCTTCTTAATATGTTTGGATTAAATTATGATTCTAGAGTTATTATTGGTAAAGATATTATGAGTAATAGTGAAGGAATAGTTATATTTAATGACAGAAGTTTTTTAACTGATAAAGGTTATTATAATGAAAAGAAAAATAAGTTTATTTATTTAGATGATAGTACTACTAAACAATATATTAATAATAAGAGAATTGAAAGTTTTAATAAGACTAATGCTTCTAGTATGTTATTAGATACTAATTATTATAAGTATATTGAAAAGCACATAGAAAACACTGATTAGATTTAGTGTTTTTTCTTAACAATAAATTATAATAGCAAAAAAAAAGAAACTATAAAAGCTCAATATCATCATCGTCTTCTTTAGTTTCTTTATTTGATTCTTTAGGTTCTAATTCTTCAAATTCTTCTTCTTTTGTTGGTGTATCTATTGGTGGAATCTTTATTAATTCGTCTTTGTTTGATGTATTATCCATTTCTTTTGCAAATTCTTCATCCATTTTATTTATTCTATCACTTACATCATTATTTACTTCACTTATTGGAACATTTTTATGACTAGCTGGAAATTTAAATACTTTAGTGTTGTCTATTTTATTTTCCTCTTGTTCTTTGTTTTTACTATTTGCTTCTAAAACCATTTTTGGACTTTCATTATTATAATAGTCTTTTTCTTTAATACTAGTATCATAATTTGAAGCTACTAGAGAATTTTTTAGTGGTTTATCTGCTGTTTTATAAGCAATTATTACTATAATTATTGATAAAATTAGCAAGAATACTCCGATTGTTATTAGTATTCCAGGGAACACTAGAAACATGCTTATATTCATGTTTACCCTCTCCTTACTCTATATAAAATATATCAAAAAAATTAGTATTTTGCAAGAATATAAGCGAAAAAATATATTTATTGATGTTAAGTTAACGCTTATTTATATTATAAAATCTATTGGTTTCTGTATATTTTAAAGAAAAAGAACTATTGCTTAGTTCCTTATAGTGTTTTGAACTTTTTGGATAAAATATTTAGCAGATAATATACATTTGATTTGAATTTTGAACTAGATTGTGGTATATTATCTTTAAGTTGAAACCGTTAACGGGCGATTTTTGAATTTCCTGTGGTTTCAACTTTTTATATTGCAAATTGATTAAATAACTAAAATTGTTTTTGCTATCATAAATAGTTTTAATTTGAATTTCAAGTCAAATTATGGTATATTATTTTTAGTTAAAGGACTAGCTGCAGGATTTTACCTGTACCTCATTCTTTAACTTTTTTATATGCTTCTAAAGTTTTATCTTTATATTTTAATTACTTTTCGGCAATATTTTTATAATTATTCTATTATCAAAATTTAAACTTTCTTTTACTTTTACTAGTGTTTGATAATCTAATTCCTTGACTATTTCTATTTTATTAGGAATATATTCGCCATAATCTAGTATATCATCTAATACTGAGTAAACAGCACTCATAGGGCTATCTGTTGCTTTTATCTCACTAGCAATCCATAATTTTTTCTCCCTAGCAAAGCTTTCTTCATCTATTTTTAAATCTGTAATATATTTTAATAATTCATCGATTAATTCTTTTGGTTTTTCTGTTGTAGCATATAATTCAATTAGATAATGAGTTTCAATTTCTGATATTCTATAAAAGCTATTAAGAAAAAGATTATCATTTAACCATTTCTCTCTTATAAGCGAAGTTGTTCCTAGAGCTATATCAAAGATGCTATGCAAATAAATATCTAACTTTAAATCTGTAAGGTTTAAATCTTTAAAATATTCTTTGTTTATTTTGTATCCTACTGTTACTTTTGGTGTTTGTATATTCATACTTATTTCTTCATATTCTTTTGCTACATTATCTGGTTCTTTATTATATATTTTTTCTATTTTGTTATTACTTGGTTTTAAGTCTTTTAATTGTTCTTTAACAG
>CAKOIY010000004.1 GCA_934087515.1 uncultured Bacilli bacterium | reverse complement strand
TTTGTTTACTTGTTTTTGTTTATTTTGTATAATAAGTATGGTGATTTTATGAATAAGAAAGTTGTAGTATTTGGAGGAGGAACTGGAATTAGTTTTTTAGTTCGTGGTCTTAAGGAGTTTCCTGTTGATATAACTACAGTTATTAGTGTTTCTGATAATGGTTCTTCAACTGGTAAGCTTCGTGAGGAGTTTTTTATGCCTGCGATGGGTGATGTTCGTAAGGTTATAGTTGCTCTTAGTAATGCTAATGATGAGATAAAGAAACTTTTGCAATATAGATTTGATACTTATACTGATTTGAATGGTCATCCTGTTGGTAATTTAATTATGGCTGCTATGTATAATATTACTGGTAGTCTTAAGGAAAGTATAAGGGTTCTTGGTGATTTTTTGAATGTTCGTCATAAGATTCTTCCTTTGTCTGAGGATTATCTTACTTTGATGGCTGAAACTACTAGTGGAGATATTATTCATGGTGAGAGTGAGATTGGTCATGATAGACGTAAGATAAAGAAGCTTTTTTATGATGAGGAACCTAATGTTGATCCGGAGATTATTTCAGAGATTTTATCTTGTGATTTGATTGTTTTTAGTATGGGTAGTTTATATACTAGTTTGATACCTAATTTACTTTCTGATGATATAATTTCTGCGATAGATAAGAGTAAAGCTCGTATACTTTATACTTGTAATGCTGTTGATCAGGTTTTTGAGACTGAGGATTATACTGTTGGAGATCATGTTGAGATAATTGATAAGTATTTGGGAAAACATAAAGTTGATGCAGTTTTGGCCGCGGATAGTAAACTTCCTTCTTTGGTTCTTGATAAGTATATTGCTTCTGAAAATAAGAGTTTGGTTAAGATTGATGAAGATAAGGTTGCTTCTTTGGGATGTGAACTTATTAGGGAAGATTTACTTGTTATAGAGGGAAATTATATTCGCCATAATGGTCTTAAGCTTGCTACTAGTATTTTTAATTATTTGATGAGGTGATGTTGTGTCTTTTACTACAGAAATTAAGAATGAGATATGTTCTAATAATTATTCTAGGCTTGAAAATATTTGTTTGTTATCTGGTTTTCTTAGGAATAATGTGGAGATTTTAGAGGATGAGATAGTTATTGTTTCTGAAAATCCTAAGGTTGTTAGAAAGATATTTTCTTTGTTTAAGGAATTGTTTGATGTTATTCCTGTTATTAAAAGTGGTACTGGTAATAGTTTTAAGAAGAATTATTATAGTATTTTGCTTCATGATAAGTTTTCTGTTATTTTGAGTAGTCTTATGGTTTTTGATAATGGTTTTTTGTTTCCTTCGATTCCTTCTTATTTTTTAGATACTGAGGATTTGAAGAGAGCATATTTACGTGGTGTGTTTCTTGCTAAGGGAAGTATAAATGATCCTAAGAAATCTAGGTATCATATGGAGTTTCTTGTTGATAGAAAGGATGAGGCTTATTTTATTGTTTCTTTGCTTTCTTATTTTAGTATTAATTCTAAGGTTATTCCTAGAGATAAGGGATATATGACTTATGTTAAAGAAGCTGAGAAGATTGGGGATTTTTTGAGGATTGTGAGTGCTAATAATGCTATTTTATATTATGAGGATATTCGTATATATAGGGATCATAAGAATATGACTAATAGGCTTAATAATTGTGAACAGGCTAATGTTGATAAGATTATTGATGCTAGTAGAAAACAGGAATCTGATATTGCTTTAATTAAAGAATATATTGGTCTAGATGGTGTTTCTGATAAGATTCGTGATGTTATTATTTATCGTGAAAAGTATCCGGATGCTTCTTTGGGGGAACTTAGTTATATTATGAGTTCTGAGACTGGTAAAAGTATTACTAAATCTGGTCTTAGTCATAGATTTAGAAAGATACATGATATTGCTGAGATTATTAGAAATGAAAAGAGTTAAGATTTGGTCTTAACTCTTATTTTGTGAATAGTTTTGGTATGTTTTTAGTTGGTAGTAACATTTTTAATTCTTTGTTTATTGTTATTGTATATTTTTGTTTTTCATCTTTTAGTTTTTCTCCATCGATTGTCCAATCATTTTTTATTTTTTCTTGGAAGGTTATTTCTATTTTATCACTTGTGTGGCAGTATATACCAGGAACGTTTGTTATTCCAGTTTTGACAAGTAATATTAGTGTTTTTACTAAATCTTTTCTTCTAGTGATGTTACAGAACATTATTTCAAACTTATTATCGTCTAGTTTTACATTTTTATATATATTATTGAAACCTGCTATACGATTGGCGTTTGATATTAGTATTAATGAATAAAAACCGTGATATGTTTGGTTGTTTACTTTGTATTCTAGTTCATATAGTTTTGTTGTTTGAAAGAATTCTTTTGCTCCATTTATAAGATAGGCTAGGTGTCCTATTTTTTTTTTAAGTTTTCTTGATGTTTGGTATGGAACGTTTATGAATTTTCCGAATCCTGCGACGTAAAAGAATGGTTGGTTGTTGATTAGTCCTAGGTCAACGTTTTTTATTTCTCCTTCTAGTATTTTTTCTACACTTTTTAGGATGTTTTTGTTTAGGCCTAGCATGTGGCCTATGTCGTTGGTGGTTCCTACTGGGATATGTGATAGTACTAGTTTGTTTTCTCTTAAGTGGTTTCCTGATACTATTTCGTTGAATGTTCCGTCTCCACCGATTGATAGAACTAGGTCTGTTTGTTTTAAGTTTTTAACATGCCTTTTGGCGTCTCCGTGTTTTTCTGTGTAATATATGTGGGTTTTGTATCCATGTTCTGTTAGTTTATTAATAACTTCGTTTAGGGTTTTTCCTTTTATTCCTTTACCACTTTCGCGGTTACAGATTAATTCACAGCTTTTCATATAATCACCAATTTAATTATACATAATTTATTTTTTATTTTCAATGATTTTGTCTATTAGACCATAGTTTTTGGCATCTTTACTTGATAAAAAATAATCTCTTTCTGTATCTTGTTGTATTTTTTCTAATGGTTGTCCGGTATTTTTTGCCATAATTTTGTTTAGTTTTTCTTTTAGTTTTAGTATTCTTTCTGCTGCTATTTTTATTTCTGTTGCTTGTCCTTGAGCTCCTCCGAGTGGTTGATGTATCATAACTTCGGAGTTTGGTAGTGCTAGTCTTTTTCCTTTTTCACCACTTGATAAGAGAAATGCTGCCATTGATGCTGCTATTCCTATGCAAATTGTTGATACTTTACTTTTAATAAAGTTCATTGTGTCGTATATGGCCATTCCTGCGGTTATTGATCCTCCTGGTGAGTTTATGTAAAGACTTATGTCTTCGTTTGATTCTGAGTCTAGATATAGTAGTTGTGCTACTATTATGTTAGCGGTTGTATCATTTATTTCACCATTTAAGATTATAATTCTATCTTTTAGTAGTCTTGAGTATATGTCGTAACTTCTTTCTCCATTTATTTCTTTTTCTATTACTGTTGGAATTAAGTTCATTTATTATCACCTGTTAATAGAATATGAAAAAAAATGAATAATATTCGTATCAAAATCATACAATATGTGATAAAATAGTAGTATAGAATTAAGAGGGTGTTTATTTATGGAAAAAATTAATGTTATTATTAATGATGAAAAGTATGATTTTGATAAAGGAATTACACTTCTTGAAATTGCTAATAAAGTATATAAGGAGAAATTTCCAGCGATTGTTGCTTTTGTAGATAATGAGTTGTTTTCTTTGGATAAAAAGATTAATAGGGATTGTATTGTTAGATTTGTTAATCTTTTAGATCCGGTTGGAAATAGGATATATCAAAAGGGACTTTTCTTTGTTCTTATTTATGCTTTTAAGGAGCTTTTTGGTTATAATTATTATGTTAAGGCTTGTCATTCTATAGATAAGGCTATTAAGCTTAGGAGTGATTTGTATCTTAATCATGAAAGAATTAATATGCTTAAGAATAAGATGAGAGAAATTGTTGACTTGGATATGCCTATTGAAAAGTGTTTGGTTAGTAGAAAAGAGGCTAGGGAATATTTTTTAAGTATTGGTGATAATAGTAAGGCTGATACGTTTATTTATAATACTAATCATTATGTTACTTTATATAAACTTGGTGATTTGTATGATTATTTCTTTTCTGTTATGCCTGTTTCTACTGGAATATTTAAAGATTTTGATCTTTATTTATTAGATAAAGGTTCGTTTATTATGCAGTTTCCTACAATTATTGATGGTGGAAAGATACCTGAGTATATTAATAGGGAAAAGATAATTGAGGCTTTTGATGAAAATTATAAGTTGTCTAAGAAACTTGGTATTTTTAATAGTGTTGATATAAATAGGGCTGTTGCTAGTGGTAAGATTTCAGATATTATTAAACTTAATGAAACTATTTCTAGTAATAATTTACTTAATTTGGCTAGAGATATTTATGATAGGAAGGATAGCTTGAAGATTGTATTAATGGCTGGTCCTTCTTCAAGTGCTAAGACTACTACTTCTAGGAAGCTATCTATGTTTTTGAAGAGTTTTGGTCTTAATCCTAAGCCTCTTTCTATTGATGATTATTTTTTAAGTAGGGAAAAAACTCCTAGACTTCCTAATGGTGATTATGATTTTGAGACTATTCATGCTGTTGATATTGATTTGTTTAATGATCATTTGACTAGGCTTATTAAGGGTGAGGAAGTTGAAGTTCCAACTTTTAATTTTTATAAGGGTGAGGGTGAATATCTTGGTAATAAGATTAAGCTTGATAATAATGATATTTTAATTATTGAGGGGCTTCATGCTGTTAATGAAGAACTTACTAAGTCTATTTCTAAAGATAATAAGTATAAGGTTTATATTTCTCCACTTACGGATTTAAATATTGATAATCATAATATGATATCTAATAGTGATGTTAGGTTGCTTAGAAGGATTGTTAGGGATAATAGAACTCGTGGTTATGGTGCTGAGGAAACTATTAAGAGGTGGCGGACTGTAAGAGACGGTGAAGATAAGTATATTTTTCCTTTTCAAGATGATGTTTCTTATGTTTATAATTCTTCTCTTATATATGAAATTGGTGTACTTAAGTTGTATGCTGAACCTTTGCTTTTTGGAATTGATAATTCTTCTCCTTATTATGAGGAGGTTGTTAGGTTACTTAATTTTTTAGATTTGTTTGTAGGTATTCCTACTGATGAGATTCCTAGTGAATCAGTTCTTAGGGAGTTTATTGGAGGTAGTTATTTTGAATAGGAGGTTATTAGATGAGGGTTGCAATTAATGGTTTTGGTAGGATAGGTAGATTAGTTTTTAGAATAATGGAGGAATGTGATGATTTTGAAGTTGTTGCTATTAATGATTTGACTGATTCTAAACAACTTTCTCATTTACTTAAGTATGATTCTAGTCAAGGTAGTTATCGTAAGGATGAGATTGGATATTTTGGTAATTATTTAGTTGTTAATCGTAGAAAGATTAGAGTTTTTTCTAATAGTGATCCTTTGGAACTTCCTTGGGGTGAGTTAGGAATTGATGTTGTTTTTGAGTGTAGTGGTCATTTTACTAAGAAAGCAGATGCTTTTAAGCATGTTGAGGCTGGTGCTAAGAGAGTTATTATTTCTGCTCCTTGTAAGGATAAGGATGTTAAGACTGTGGTTTATGGTGTTAATGAATCTATTTTGAAGGGTAATGAAAAGGTTATTAGTGCTGCTAGTTGTACTACTAATTGCTTGGCTCCAGTTCTTAAGGTTATTGATGATAAATTTGGTATAGTTAAAGGTTATATGACTACTATTCATGCTTATACTAATGATCAAGTTATTCTTGATGTTTCTCATAAGAAGGGAATTGAGGCTAGACGTGGTCGTGCTGGTGCTATTAATATAATTCCGACTTCAACGGGTGCTGCTAAGGCTATTGGACTTGTTATTCCTAGTTTGGATGGCAGGATGAAAGGGACTGCTATGAGGGTTCCTGTTTCTGATGGTTCTTGTGTTGATTTGGTACTTGAACTTGATAGGAATGTTAGTATTGATGAGATTAATAAGGCTTTTATTGCTTCTAAAAGTGATAGTTTGGATGCTACATATGATCCTATTGTTTCTAGTGATGTAATTGGAGATACTCATGGTGGAGTAGTTGATCTTTTGCTTACTGATATTTTAGAAGTTAATGGTAAGCAGCTTGTTAAGATTGTTGCTTGGTATGATAATGAAAATGGTTATTCTCATCAAATGGTTAGATGTGCTAGATATTTTTGTTCTTTAGTTAAATAAGTGTATATAAAAAAATCTCATTCATTATGAGATTTTTTTAATGCTTTGCTACCTAGTTTTGTTTTTTTGTGAATATTATATATTGTTTTGTTAATAACTAAGTCAAATTCTCCGATGTATTCGGTTACTTCTGCTCCGAATCCTAGTTTCATTTCGTTTAGTCCATTAAATTTATTGTTGTCTCCAAAGTAACCGGTTATGGCGTTTAGATCAAAGTATACGGCTCCTAGTTTTGCATATTTTTCAATTATTGCCCATTTTGTAAGAAATGTTGGGTAGTATAGTTTGTATGCTCCGTTTTGACCTTCTATTACTAGGATTACTCCATGTTTTTCGATTATTACTGCACAAGTGCTTATGATTATGCCTTGTGGATTTTTTGTTAGTAGACTAGATGCTGTTTCTAATTCTTTTTTATATATTGCTAGGACTTTATCGGATGTTATTTTTGAGTTTGTTAATTTATTACTTATTTTTCCTGTTAGTCCAGCTTCTTGAATATGACTATTTATTTCTTCGTTTTTTTGTAATTCTTGTTCATATATTTGTTTTATGTTGTTTAAGTATTTTTCTGTGTTTAATTTTGCAAAATAAAGTTCAAAGTTGTCTTTAAATGAATCTGCAAATTCTTTGTAGTAGTTTAATTTTCTGTAGTGTTTTTTTGCTACGAATTTGTAAAATGTTTCTATATCTCCATGATTTCCTTGGAGTATTTCTACTCCTCTGGATTGGGCTTTTCTTATTTTATTTTTTACGCTTGGATCAAAGTTATCGAATAGTGTTTCGGCTGATCCTGTTACTTTTAGTATAGCATTCCATCTTGGTTTTAAGGTTCCAAAAAATTTGTTGTCTCCGAAGTAGGTATATCCTATTTTTGTTAGAAATGGTATTAAATCGTTGGTGTAGGGACTTTTAATAATATTACCGTTTCTATCTCTTTTGTTGTTTACTACTGGGGGATCTATTTTTAGAAAGATTATATTGTTTTTTGCTAGGAATTTTTTCATTTTGTTTGTAACATCTATTATTAAATCTTTGTTATCATAATCTATTAGGTATCCTCTTGGGGCATAGGCATATTTGTAACCTAGAAATAATTTTTGTATTAGAATTAGGCTTGCTCCGATTAGTATGTTTTGATCGTTTATAAAACCATAATAATGGGGTTCAAACCCTTCGTTACTCATAAGATTTCCATAGTTTGATGTTTGGTAGTATGTATGTAGAGGGTGGTTGTTTGAAAAATTGTCGAATTGTTCAGGACTTAATTTTACTATTTTCAATTTTTTCCCTCCTTATTAGTTTTACTATTTATATAATATCTTTTTTTTGATAAAAAATCAATAAAAAGTTTTAATACTAATCAAAATATTATATAATTGTTTGTGAGGTGAATTTTTATGATAGAAGATATCAAAGCTAGGGAGATTTTGGATTCTAGGGGTAATCCTACGGTGGAAGTTGATGTTTTTTTAGATGATGGTACTATGGCTAGAGCTAGTGTTCCTAGTGGTGCTTCGACTGGTTCTAATGAGGCTTTGGAACTTCGTGATGGTGGTTCTAGATATATGGGAAAGGGTGTTTTGAAAGCTGTTTTTAATGTTAATAATATTATACGTCCTGAGATAATAGGTAGACAAGTTAGTGATCTTAGGGGAATAGATGATATTATGATTGATTTAGATGGTACTAAGAATAAAAGTAAGCTTGGTGCTAATGCGATGCTTGGTGTTTCTCTTGCTTGTTTGAAGGCTAGTAGTAAGATTCATAATAAGGCTTTATATGAATATGTTGGAAAGGGTAAGACTCTTCCTGTATGTATGATGAATATTTTAAATGGTGGTGCTCATGCTGATAATAATTTAGATTTTCAAGAGTTTATGATTATTCCTATTGCTGGTACTGTTAAGGAAAGAATTAGGATAGGTAGTGAGGTTTTTCATAATTTGAAGAATATTTTAAAAGCTAAAGGTTATTTTACTGGTGTTGGAGATGAGGGAGGTTTTGCTCCTAACCTTGATGGTAATTATGAGGCTTTAGATTTGATATGTGATGCTATTAGAGAGGCTGGTTATGTTCCTGGACAGGATGTTTCTTTGGCTCTTGATGTTGCAGCTTCTGAAATTTATCATGATGGTTATTATTATATCGATGGAAAGAAATATGATATTGATTCTTTATGTGATTATTATAAAGACTTGGTTAAAAAGTATCCTATTATTTCTATAGAGGATCCAGTTTGGGAAGGAGATTTTGAAGGCTTTAAGAAGATTACTGATATGTTAGGTGATAAGATTCAACTTGTTGGTGATGATTTATTTGTGACTAATATTGATTATTTAAAACGTGGTATTTCTATGGGAGCAGGCAATGCTATACTTCTTAAGGCTAATCAAATTGGTACGATTAGTGAAATGATTGATACAATTAATTATGCTAAGAAATATGGTTATAAAACTATAATTTCTCATAGAAGTGGAGAAACTGATGATTGTTTTATATCGCATTTAGCTGTTGGGCTTGATTTAGGTCAAATAAAAACAGGTTCTATGTCTAGGATGGATAGAATTTGTAAGTATAATGAACTTATGAGAATTGAAGAAAGTATAAATAAATAATTGTTTTTTGTTAATAATATTTCATTTTTTTGTAATGTAATTTGCATGAATGAAATATTTTTTTTATGTTTTTCTTTTTTATCTTCTCTTGCTATGGGAGATGTGTTTGGTAGTAATTTGTTTCATTTTTTTAGATAGGTTTGTGTTTTGTTAATGTTTTGATTTTAAAAATTTGCTTTTTTTTTGATTTTATGTTATAATCTTGTAAGTTTATGTTTTAAGGGGGATTTTTTACTTGTTTTTGTTGCATATCTTTAAAACTTAGATTTTAAGAGGGGGTAAAATCATGAGTGCATATTCTTCTGTTGACTTTTGTGATAAGAAGTCTAATTATATTACAGATACTTTGAAACAGTATATTAGTGATATTTCTAATATTGATGTTTTGGATGATGATACTTTTAAAAAGCTTTATTTTGAATATAAGAATGGTTCTGTTGAAGCTGGTAAGAAGATAATTGAGTCTAATTTGAGACTTGTTAAGAAGGTTGCTTCTAGGTATTCTAATAGTGAGGTTTCTTTTTTAGATTTGTTATGTGAGGGAAATCTTGGGCTTTTTGAGGCTCTTGAGAGATATGATATGTCTAAGGCCAGATATTCTACTTATGCTTATAAATGGGTTGATCGTGCTATTAGAAGGGGTATAATGAATAGTTCTCGTAATGTTAGTATAAAGTTTGGTACTTATGAAAGCTTGATTAAATATAAAAGGTTTTTAGATAGTTATATAGCTTCTTATAATAAAGTTCCTTCGGATGAGGAGATTATTAAAAGTATTGGTATTACTGAGGAAACTTTGAAAAATTTTAGAATTTTTTCTGATGATACTATTTCTTTAGATAAGGCTGTTGTTAATGATGGTAAAGAAGTTGGAACTGTTTCTGATTTTATTGCTGATGATAAGTTTATTGCTCCAGAAAGATATGTTTTAGATACTGAACGTAAGGCTATTGTTTCTGTATTGCTTGATTATGTTAATGATAGGGAAAGGCGTATTGTTGAGCTTTATTTGGGTTTAAATGGTGAGTGTATGACTTTTGAAGCTATTGCTAATGTTATTGGTTTGTCTCGACAAAGAGTAACTACTATTTATAGGGAATCGCTTGATAAGATGAGTATGTATTTGAAGAGAATAAATCATGTTGGTAATAATAAAACCCTTGATGTTGTTGTTCCTTTAGATGATTTTGATGATTTGGAACAGGTTGTTGTTAATAAATTATTTATTGATTCTGGAGCAGGGACTAGTATTAATTGTGTTATGAATTTGGAAGAACTTTCTAGTTTTAGTGAATCTGAAAGACTTAATTTTATAAAATCTGTTATTAAGAAATATGTTGTTTCTTATAACAAGGTAAGAGGTAGGAGGTAGTTTATGAAAAATAGAATAAGTGATATTAATAAGAATGTTGATGTTAATGACATTGCTGATAAGTATAATAGTATAAGTGGTGATTTGGATTGGAAAGAAAATAATTTATTTATTAGGAATCTTGATTCAAAGATTAAACGTGAATTTAATGAGCTTACTAGGGAGTTAACTAATGCTGGTAAGATTATTGATAAATCTGTTGATTATGAAGTTATTGAAAATCTTGGTCTTGATGAAAAAATTGAAAATTTATTTTTGGAATATTTGTCTGCCATTCAGTGGATTACTGTAGTTTATGATGAAAAGGATGTTTTTGAGAATATTAATGGTACTTATACAAATGATTCTTTGAGAGCATATTTTAATGAAATGAGAGAGTTTCCTTTACTTAGTGTTTCTGAGGAAAAGGCTATTGGAGAGGATATTAAAAATGGTGTTCCAGGTGCGACGGAAAAACTTGTTAATTCTAATTTGCGTTTAGTGGTTTCGGTTGCTAAAAGATATTATGGAAGAGCTAAAGATCTTGCTTTTCTTGATTTGATTCAAGAAGGTAATATTGGACTTATGAAGGCTGTTGAAAAGTTTAATCCTAGTAAGGGCTATAAGTTTTCTACGTATGCAACATGGTGGATTAGGCAAGCTATTACGCGTGCTATTGCGGATCAAGCAAGAACTATAAGGTTTCCTGTTCATATGCATGATAGTGTTAAGAAATATGTTGGGGTTCTTGAAAAATATAGAAAGAAGTATGGTAGAAGACCTACTAATGAGGAGCTTATGTCTGAACTTGATGTTAGTTTTGAAAAACTTACTGCTATTAAAGATGCAAGTGGAAAGGATACTGTTATGTCTTTAGAAACTCCTGTTGGTGATGATAATGAAAGTTTGTTGCTTGATTTTGTTGCTGATGATGAGGGCGTTACTCCGGAACAAAGTATTTTGAACTATGATATGGAATTTGTTGTTTCTAAACTTACTAAGTTTTTAACAGAACGTGAATTAGAAATTATTGATTTACGTTATGGTCTTAGTGATGGTAGAGCTAGGACTTTACAAGAAGTTAGTGAAGTTTATAATGTTACTCGTGAGAGGATAAGACAAATTGAACTTAAAGCTCTTAGAAAGATGAGGATTGCTGCTAGTGGAAATGATTATTCTGATTATCATACTAAAGAGTTTAAACGTGAAATTGCTAATGGGACACTTAGAACAAGTCCTAAAGTTAGAAATTAATTTGATTTTTTTGAGGTGACATTTTGTTATGTTGCTTTTTTTTGTAGAAAAATCATAAAAAATGCTTGCTTTTAATAGGATATTGTGTTATTATTTTCATGTTGTGACTGCTGTGATGTACGAGGTTGTCGATACACCAGGCGTAGTTGTCTGTTGTTATTGGGTTTTTGTACGGAGCAAGTCTATACTAGATATAGGCGAAGGGAGGTTAGGATTATGGCGAAATCAGAAGTTCGTGTAAAACTTAAAAGTTATGATCACAGAATTCTTGATAATGCTGCTGCTAGGATTGTGGAAACAGTTAAAAGAGCTGGTGGTGAAGTTAGTGGACCTGTACCACTTCCAACTGAAGTTGAAAAAATTACAATTTTAAGAGCAGTTCACAAGTATAAAGATTCTCGTGAACAATATGAAATGCGTACTCATAAGAGATTAATCGACATTAAAAATCCTAGTAAGGAAGTGATGGATGTTATGCAACGTCTGGACTTACCTAGTGGTGTTGATATTCAAATCAAACAAAAATAATTTAGAAGGAGAAAATTAAAATGAAAGGAATCTTAGGTAGAAAGCTTGGTATGACTCAAGTGTTTGGTACTGATGGGAAACTTGTTCCTGTTACTGTAATTGAAATTGAACCTAATGTTGTTACTCAAATTAAAACTACTGAAAATGATGGTTATGAAGCAGTACAACTTGGATTTGATTCTGTTAGAGAAAAAGTTAGTAACAAAGCTAAAATGGGACATACAAAAAAAGCTAACACTACTCCTAAGCGCTTCTTAAGAGAAATAAGAGGAGTAGATATTAGTGCTTATACTTTGGGACAAGAAGTAAAAGCCGATTTATTTCTAGCTGGTGAAATGGTTGATGTTACTGGAATCAGCAAAGGAAAAGGTTACCAAGGGGTAATCAAGAAAAATAATCAACATCGTGGACCAATGAGTCATGGTTCGAAATATCATAGAGGTGTAGGTTCTCTTGGTACTATGAGACCAATGAGGGTTATGCCTGGTAAAGCACTTCCAGGACATATGGGTGCTGAACAAGTTACTATTCAAAATCTTGAAATAATTAAAGTTGATGTAGATGATAATTGTATTTTAGTAAAGGGAAGTATTCCTGGACCTAAGAAGGGTATGGTTATTATAAAAAGTGCTGTTAAGACTGACAAGGTTAATGATGCTTTTGATCTAATATCTTATGAAGAAGAAGTAGTAGAACCTGAAGTTACAGAAAATACTACTGAAGAAGTTAAGGAGGATTAATATGAAATTTGAACTTGTAGATCTTAATGGAAATAAAGTTAAAGATGTGACTTTAAGTAAAGAAGTTTTTGGAATAGAACCTAATGATGTTGTTTTAAAGGATGCAATTGTTTTAGGACGTGCTGCTTTAAGACAAGGAACTCACAAGGCTAAAACTAGATCAGAAGTTTCTGGTGGTGGTAGAAAACCTTGGAGACAAAAGGGAACAGGAAATGCTCGTCAAGGCTCAATTAGAGCAGTTCAATGGGTTGGAGGCGGAATCGCTTTTGGACCAGTTCCTAGAGATTATAGTAAGAAACAAAATAGAAAAGAGAGAAAACTTGCTCTTAGATCTGCTTATTCTTATAAAACTAAAGGTAAGGATATTGTTATAGTAGAAAAACTTAGTCTTGATACTCCTAAAACTAAGGAAATGGTATCAGTTCTTAAGAATTTAGAGCTTGATAATATTAAGACTTTAGTTATTGTTAATGAATATGATGAAAATGTTATTCTTGCTTCTCGTAATTTAAAGAATATTATGATTGCTCTTCCTGAAGAAGTTAGTGTACTTGATATTGTAAGTGCTAAAAAACTTTTAATTGAAGAAGCTGCTGCAGAAAAGATAAAGGAGGTGCTTAAATAATGGATACTAAGTATTTAGATGTTATTAAAGCGCCAGTAGTTACTGAAAAGTCTGCTAATATGGGTCAAAATGGAGAATATGTTTTTTATGTTGATCCTAAAGCAAATAAGACTGAAATTAAACTTGCTATTGAAAAAATATTTGGTGTAAAAGTAGAAAATATTAGAACAATTAATGTTCATCCTAAAAAGAGAAGAGTAGGTCGTTATACAGGGCTTACTAATCGTAAGAAAAAGGCAATTGTTAAATTAGCTCAAGGGCAAACAATTGAATTAGGGTAAGGAGGTATAATAAATGGCAATTAAAAATATGAAACCTACTACTCCTGGACAACGTGGTATGAGCAAGCTTCGCAATGATGAAATTACTACTAATAAACCTGAAAAAAGTTTACTTGCTTCTAAGAGTAAGAATGCTGGTAGAAATAATCAAGGTAGAATTACTGTAAGACATCAAGGTGGAGGAGAAAAGAGAAAGTATCGTTTAATTGATTTTAAGAGAAATAAATTTGATATAGTTGGTACTGTTGCTACTATCGAATACGATCCAAATAGAAGTGCTAATATCGCTTTGATTAACTATGTTGATGGTGAAAAGAGATATATTATTGCTCCTAAAGGGTTAAAAGTAGGAATGAAAATTGTTTCTGGAGAAAAAGTTGATATTAAAGTAGGAAATGCTCTTCCTCTTATGAATATTCCAGAAGGAACACTTGTGCATAATATTGAACTTCAACCTGGTAAAGGTGCTGAACTTGCAAGATCTGCTGGGGCTAGTGCTCAAATTCTTGGTAAGGAAGGTAAATATGTGCTTGTAAGACTTGCCTCTGGTGAAGTTAGAAAAGTTCTTGGAACTTGTATGGCTACTATAGGTGAAGTTGGAAATGAAGATTATTCTTTAGTTAAAATTGGTAAAGCAGGTAGAAAAAGACATATGGGAGTTAGACCTACTGTTCGTGGTTCTGTTATGAACCCTAATGATCACCCTCATGGTGGTGGTGAAGGTCGTGCACCTATCGGTAGAAGTGGACCAATGACTCCTTGGGGTAAACCAGCTCTTGGTTATAAAACTAGAAAGAAAAAAGCGTCTGATAAACTAATTATTAGAAGAAGAAAGAAAAGAAAGTAGGAGGTTATAGAATATGGCAAGAAGTATTAAAAAAGGGCCTTATGTATTTGATAGATTATTAAAGAAGGTTCAAAAGTTAAATGAAACTGGTAAAAAAGAAGTAATTAAGACTTGGTCACGTCGTTCTACAATTTTTCCTGAGTTTGTAGGCCATACTTTTGCAGTTCATAATGGTAATAAGTTTATACCAGTTTATGTTACTGAAGACATGGTTGGTCATAAATTAGGAGAATTTGCTCTTACAAGAACATTTGGTGGACATGGCGCTGATAAGAAGAAGAAAAAATAACAAGAGGAGGATTTTAGAAAATGGATGTAAAAGCTATTGCTAAGGATGTAAGAATTAGTCCAATTAAAATTCGTCTTATGGTGGATTTAATCCGTGGTAAGAATGTTAATGATGCTTTAAATATTTTAACTAATTATAATAGTAAACCAGCAAGAGTTGTTAAGAAGGTTCTTGACTCTGCTATAGCTAATGCTGTTAATAATAATAATCTTGATAAAGATAAATTATATATTAAAACTGCTGTGGTTGATCAAGCATCTACACTAAAAAGAAGGGTACCAGGTTCTCGTGGTAAGGTAGATAAGTTCTATCATAGAAGATCACATGTAACTGTTGTGGTATCAGAAAGGTAATTTAGGAGGTTATTTATGGGACAAAAAGTTAGTCCAACTGGACTTAGAATCGGAGTTAATAAAGATTGGGAATCTAAATGGATGGCTCCTAAAAAAGATTTTGCTAAGTATTTAAGTAATGATATTAAAATTCGTGAATATTTAGAAAAGAATTTAAAAGATGCTGGTGTTTCTAAAATAGAAATTGAAAGAAATAGTAAAAGATGTGAAGTTATTATTCACACTTCTAAACCAGGTGTTGTTATTGGACGTGGTGGAGAAGAAATTAAAGTTTTGAAAAATAAACTTTCTAAACTTGTTGATGAAAATATTAATGTTTCAATTATGGATGTTAAGAATATTGATTTGAATGCAACTTTAGTTGCTCAATCAATTGCTAAGCAAATTGAAGCTCGTGCACCATTTAGAGCTGCTCAAAAGAAAGCTATTAGAGCTGCTATGAAGGCTGGTGCTAAAGGTATTAAAACTTTGGTATCTGGTAGACTTAATGGTGTTGAAATGGCTAGAAGTGAAGGTTATTCTGAAGGAAATGTTCCTTTGCATACAATCCGTGCTGATATTGATTATGGCTTTGCTGAAGCACTTACTACTTATGGTAAGCTTGGTGTTAAAGTATGGATTAATAAAGGAGAAATCTTACCTTCTAAACGTGAAGAAAAAGGAGGTAATTAATTATGTTAATACCGTCTAGAACAAAATATAGAAGAGTACATAGATTAAAGTACGAGGGAAGAGCTAAAGGTAATACTGAACTTCATTTTGGAGAATATGGACTTATGGCTAAAGAAGGTGCTTGGATTACTAATAATCAAATTGAAGCTGCTCGTGTTGCTATGACTCGTTATATGAAGCGTGGTGGTAAAGTATTTATTAATATTTTTCCACATATGCCTAAGACTGCTAAACCGCTGGAAGTTCGTATGGGATCTGGAAAAGGTGCTGTTGATAAATGGGTAGCAGTTGTTAAAGAAGGAAAAATAATGTTTGAAATATCTGGTGTTTCTGAGGAAGTTGCTAGAGAAGCACTTAGACTTGCTTCACATAAATTACCAATTAAAACTAAATTTGTAAAAAAAGAAGATATGGGTGGTGAAAACGCATGAAAATGGAAGAATTAAGAAAACTATCCACTGAAGAATTAAATAATAAGATAAAAGAAAGCAAAGAAGAATTATTTAATTTGCGTTTCCAACAAGCAACAGGTAATTTAGAAAAACCTGTTAGACTTAGAGAACTAAGAAAACAAGTAGCAAAGATGAAAACAATAATTCGTGAACGTGAATTAGAAAAGGTGGAGGAGTAACATATGAAAGATACAGTTAAGAAAGAACTTGTAGGAAGAGTTGTAAGTGATAAGAATGATAAAACTATTACTGTACTTGTAGAAACTTATAAGAAACATCCTAAGTATGGTAAGAGAGTTAAATATAGTAAAAAGTATACTGCTCATGATGAGACTAATAAGGCTAAAATTGGAGATATAGTAAGAATAGTTGAAACTAGACCTTTGTCTAAAACTAAGAGATTCTATTTAGCTGAAATAGTTGAAGAAAGTGTAATACTATAAGGAGGTATTTGTTATGGTTCAACAAGAAACTCGTTTAAAAGTCGCTGACAATTCTGGTGCTCGTGAACTACTTGTTATTAGAGTGCTTGGAGGAAGTAAAGTTAAATTTGGTAATATTGGTGATGTTGTAGTAGGTACTGTTAAGAAGGCTACTCCTAATGGTACTGTTAAAAAAGGGAAAGTAGTTAAGGCTGTTATAGTAAGAACAGTTAAAGGAGTTCGTCGTGATGATGGCTCATATATAAAATTCGATGATAATGCATGTGTAATAATTAAGGATGATAAGAGTCCTGTTGGTACTCGTGTATTTGGACCGGTTGCTAGAGAAATTCGTGATAAAGGTTACATGAAAATAGTGTCTCTTGCAAAAGAAGTATTATAGGGAGGTCTTTTATGAAACTTAAAGTTGGAGATAAAGTTAGAGTAATGTCTGGAAAAGATAAAGGTAAAGAAGGAAAAATTACTCATACTTTTAAAAGTGAAAACAAAGTAATAGTTGAAGGTATCAATTTAGTTAAGAAACATGTTAAGCCTGATAATGCTAATAAAACTGGTGGTATCATTGAAGTAGAAGCTAAATTAGATGCTTCAAATGTTATGATTTTAGATAAGAAAACAAATAAACCTACAAGAATTTATCATGATGTAGATAAGAAAACAAATAAAAAAGTTAGAGTGGGTAAATCCCGCGAAAAACTTGATTAGTTGGAAGGAGGGTATTTATGAACCGCCTAAAAGAAAAATATGTTAAGGAAATAGTTCCTAGTTTAAAAGAAAAAATGGGATATAAGTCTGTTATGCAAGTTCCAAAATTAGATAAGATAGTTATTAATATTGGTGCTGGTGATGCTGCTCATAATTCTAAAGTATTAGATGCTTGTATGCATGATTTAGAAGCAATTACTGGACAAAAGCCTGTTATAACTAAGGCTCATAAGTCAATTGCAGGATTTAAGATTCGTGAAGGACATAATATTGGTTGTAAGGTTACTTTAAGAGGAGAAAATATGTATAACTTCTTGGATAAACTTATAGCAGTTGCACTTCCACGTGTTAGAGATTTTAGAGGTTTATCTTCTAAAGCGTTTGATGGTAGAGGTAATTATACTATTGGTATTAAAGAACAACTTATCTTCCCTGAAATTGAATTTGATGATGTTGTTAAGGTAAGAGGTATGGATATTGTACTTGTTACTACTGCTAAAACAAATGAAGAAGCTCATGAACTTTTAAAGGAACTAGGAATTCCTTTTAGAAAGTAGGGAGGCATATTATGGCAAAGAAAAGTATGATAGCGAAAGCTAATAAAAAACAAAAATTCAAGGTACGTGAATATACTCGTTGCAGTCGTTGCGGTAGACCTCACAGTGTACTTAAAAAATATGGGATTTGTAGAATTTGCTTTAGAGAACTTGCAAGTCGTGGACAAATTCCAGGAGTAAAAAAATCAAGTTGGTAGGCAAAGAAGGAGGAATTTATTATGGTAGTAACTGACCCAATTGCTGATATGCTTACGAGAATTCGTAATGCTAATGCTAATAAAAATAAAGAAGTATCAATGCCTGTATCAAAAGTAAAATCTGAAATTGCTAAAATATTAAAAGATGAAGGGTTTATTGAAAATTATAAAATTCGTAATGATAAACCTCAAGGTACTTTAATTTTAACACTTAAATATACAAATAAAAAAGAAAGGGTTATTACTGGACTTAAACGTATTTCTAAACCAGGACTTAGAGTTTATACTAAAGCTGATGAAGTACCAAAAGTACTTAATGGATTTGGTATAGCAATTATATCTACTTCTAAAGGTATTATGACTGATAAAGAAGCTAGAAAGAATGCTCTTGGTGGAGAAGTAATGGCTTATATTTGGTAATAGGTGATTAAAATGAGTAGAATAGGTAATAGAATAATAGCAATTCCAGAAGGTGTTACTGTTTCGGTAAATGATGGATTAGTTTCTGTTAAGGGATCTAAAGGAGAACTTAATTTAGAACTTAATAAAATTATTGATGTTGAAGTTAAGGATAATACAGTTGTTGTTACTAGAAAAAATGAAACAATTCCTGCTAAACAAATGCATGGGACTACTAATGCTAATATAAGAAATATGATACTAGGTGTTTCAAAAGGTTTTTCTAAATCTTTAGAAATAATTGGTGTTGGTTATAGATTTAATCTTAAAGGAAATGTTCTTGTAGTTAATGCTGGGTATTCTCATCCTGTTGAACTTGAAGTTCCAGAAGGATTAAGTTTAGAAGCTAAAGGTAATAATCAAATTACTGTTTCTGGTATTAGTAAAGAAAAAGTAGGAGAATTTGCGGCTAATATTCGTAAGATAAGGAAGCCTGAACCTTATAAAGGAAAAGGTATTCGTTATGTTGGTGAATACGTCAGACGTAAGGAAGGTAAGAAAGCTAAGTAGGTAGGAGGTTAATTATGATAAAAAAAGAATCACGTAATAAGATGCGTAAAATTAGACATGAAAGAATTAGAAAACAAATCATAGGAACTAAAGATATACCTAGACTTAATGTTTATCGTTCTAATAATAATATTTATGCTCAAATTATTGACGATGAAAAAGGAGTTACTTTAGCAGAAGCATCTTCTATGAAAATGAAAGGTAATAATACTGAAATTGCTGCTAAGGTTGGTGCAGCTATTGCTAAAGAAGCTAAGAAAGCTAAAATAACTAAGGTAGTATTTGATCGTGGAGGATATCTATATCATGGACGTGTAAAAGCACTTGCTGATGCTGCTCGCGAAAATGGTTTAGAATTCTAATAGGAGGTAAAATTATGCAAAAGAGAAGAAATAATCGTCCTGCTAAGATGTATGATGAAATCGTATTAGATACTAAAGCCGTTGTTAAAGTAACAAAAGGTGGTCGTCAAAGAAGATTTCAAGCTGTTGTTTTAGTTGGAGATAAAAAAGGTCTTGTTGGTTTAGGTATTGGAAAGGCTAATGAAATTTCAGAGGCTGTTAAAAAAGCAAGACAAGATGCTAATAAAAATATGGTTAGAGTACCTATTGTAGATGGAAGAACAATCGCACATGAAACTAGATATAATGAAGGAGCAACTAAGGTTATAATTAAACCTGCTTCAGCAGGTACTGGACTTGTTGCTGGTAGTGCTGTTAGATCAGTGCTTGAAATTGCTGGATATCACGATATTATTTCAAAATCACTTGGAGCTAGAACTAAAATAAATATGGCTAGAGCTACTATTAAAGCTTTACAATCAATTAAGACTATTGATGAAGTTTGTGCAGCTCGTGGAAAAACTAAAGAGGAGATTTTAGGATAATGGAACTTAATAAATTACCAAAGAGTGCTACTCATAAAAGTAAAAGAGTAGGACGTGGACCAGGTAGTGGTCTTGGAAAAACAAGTGGTCGTGGTGAAAACGGACAAAAATCTAGAAGCGGTGCTTCAATTCCAGCAGTGTTTGAAGGTGGACAAACTCCACTATTTAGAAGGCTTCATAAAAGAGGATTTTCTAATGCTAAATTTAAGACTAGATATGCTACTATAAATGTTAGTGATCTAAATAAATTTAATGATGGCGATGTTATTACTCCAGAACTTTTAAAAGAACTTGGAATTGTTAAAAAACAACTTTCAGGTATTAAAGTTTTAGGAAATGGTACTTTAGAAAAGAAATTAACAATTAAGGCACATAGATTTACTGAAAGTGCTCTTAAAAAAATAGAAGAATCAGGTAGTAAAGCAGAGGTGATTTAAGATGTTTAAAAATCTTAAACAGCTATTTACTAAAAAGAATAAAGATTTAAGAAAAAGATTATATTTTACAATTGCAGTACTTACTTTATATATAATTGGTACAGGAATAGAAATTCCAGGTACTTCTGCTGTAACTAAGAATCTTGGGTTTTTGGAACTTTTAAATGTTATGGGTGGTGGAGCACTTAAGAATTTTTCTATATTTGCTTTAGGGGTTATTCCTTATATCACTGCTTCTATCGTTATTCAACTTTTACAGATGGATATAGTTCCTTACTTTTCAGATTTGTCTAAACAAGGACATGCTGGAAAGCAAAAGTTAAATCAAATTAGTAGATATCTTGGTATTGCGTTTGCTTTTTTCCAAGGTTATGCAATGAGTTATGCTTTTTTAGGAAGTTCTTATACAGTTCTTAATTATATAGAAGTAGCATTTATAATGACTGCTGGTACGGCTTTCCTATTGTGGCTTGGTGATCAAGTTACTCAAAAAGGATTTGGTAATGGTATTTCACTTATTATCATGGCTGGTATAGTGGCTTCACTTCCGACTACTATGATTACAGCATTTAACAATTTAGTTGATTTAAGTACTACTAGTTCTATTATTGCTGGTGGTGCTAAGTTCTTACTATTTGTTATTGTTTGTATCTTAGTTGTTATTGGGGTTGTATTTGTTGAAGGTGCTGCTAGAAGAATAAGTATTCAATATGCAAATAAATCTACTGCAAGTTTAGGTAAACAAACTTATATGCCTATTAAGATAAATTCAGCAGGAGTTATTCCAGTAATTTTTGCTTCAAGTTTACTTGCAGTTCCTGTTACAATTGCTCAGTTTGTTGATAATGAAGCGTTTTCTAATTTTGTAAATTCTTATATTAATTATACGACTCCAGTAGGGTTAATACTTTATGTTATTTTAATTATATTCTTTGATTATTTTTATACTTTTGTTCAAATGAAACCTGAGCAAATGTCTAAAAATTTAAAGGATAATGGTGGTTATATTCCTGGTATTAGACCTGGTAAGGATACTGAAGATTATTTATCTAAAATGCTTATTAAACTTACTACTGCTGGATCTGTATTTCTTGCTATAATTGCAGCATTTCCTATTTTAATCAATATGTTAACTGATTTACCATCATCTGTTTCTATTGGTGGTACTGGACTATTAATCGTTGTTGGTGTTTCTATTGAAACTTATAAACAACTTGAAAGTAGTTTACTTAGTAGAGGTTATAATGCTCATGCTGGTGTTAAAAGGAGGGCTAGAAGATAATGAAGAATGTTATATTAATTGCCCCTCCTGCTGCCGGTAAGGGGACTTTAGCTAAGAAGTTAGTTGATTCTTTAGGATATGTTCAATTATCTACAGGAGATATGCTTAGAGAACAAGCTAAAGAAGATGAGAATTTACGTAATATGATGAAGACTGGTAAACTTATTGATGATAAGACAGTTTTTAAAGCACTTGAGGCTAAGCTAAATAAATTAGGAGATACTCCATATATATTGGATGGATTTCCTCGTACTGTTAATCAAGCTGTTATGTATGATGAATTGCTTCATTCCATCAATAAAAATCTTGGAGTGGTAATTTATTTAGATGTAGACAAGGAAGAACTTAAGAATAGGGTTATAACTAGACTTGTTTGTCCTAGTTGTAAAGCTTCTTATTCAACTAGAAATGAAAATCTTTTTCCAAAAGAAAAGGGATTGTGTGATAATTGTAAGGTAGAACTTATTCAAAGGGAAGATGATAAGGAAGAAGTATTTAATATGAGATATGATGAATACTTAGAAAAAACTTCTCCACTTATTGATTATTATGAATCTAAGGGTTTACTTGTTAGAGTGGATGATATAGATGCTGATATAATATTTGATAAGGTTTCATCTTTAGTGAGGAATGTTTAATGATTTCTATAAAAAGTGATAGAGAAATAGAACTTCTTAGAATAGCAGGTAATATTGTTTATCAGACTCATCAGTATTTAAAAGATTTTATAAAACCTGGTATTACTACTGGTGAGCTTGATAGACTTGCTGAGGAGTTTATTATAAGTAAAGACGCTACTCCTTCTTTTAAGGGATATGAAGGGTTTCCGGCTTCTATATGTACTAGTGTTAATCATCAAGTTGTGCATGGAATTCCCGGTAAACTTAAACTTAAAAAAGGAGATATAATATCTATTGATATTGGGGCTTGTTATAAGGGTTATCATGGTGATAGTGCTTGGACTTATCCAGTTGGAGATATTTCTAAGGATAAGGAATATTTGCTAGAACATACTGAAAAATCTTTATTTATGGGTCTTGCTGAGATAAAACCTGGTAATAAAATTGGTGATATTTCTTATGCAATAGAGAGTTATGCTACTGAATATGGTTTAGGAGTTGTTAAAGAACTTGTAGGGCATGGAGTAGGTACTAGTGTTCATGAGGATCCAGATGTTCCTAATTTTGGTGAAAAGGGAACTGGTCCTAGACTTAAAAAAGGTATGGTTATAGCTGTTGAACCAATGCTTAATTTAGGTAGTCCAAATATTGTTATGTTAGATGATGATTGGACAATTGAAACTGAAGATTATAGTCCATCAGCACACTTTGAACATACAGTAGTTGTTACTGATGATGGATACGAAATTTTGACAGGAGTGATGCGTAATGGCAAAGAGTGATGTAATCGAAGTTGAGGGAAAAGTTTTAGAGGTAATTCCTGGTGGTAACTTTAAAGTGGAATTATCAAATGGTCATGTTATCGAGGCTCACGTTTCTGGAAAGATGAGAATGAATTATATTCGTATTGCTCCAGGTGATAAAGTTATGATCGAACTTTCTCCATATGATTTAACACGTGGGCGTATAACCTATAGAAAGTAGGAGGGATAAAAATGAAAGTTAGTGCATCAGTAAAGAAAATTTGTCCTAAGTGTAGGATAATTAAACGTAAAGGAAAAGTAATGGTTATTTGTGAAAATCCAAAACACAAACAAACTCAAGGTTAGTAAGGAGGAAAATTATGGCTCGTATTAAAGGTGTTGAAATACCAAATGATAAGAAAATTGTTATATCTTTAACTTATATTTATGGGATTGGTAGAACTACTGCTGAGAAAATAATTGAAGCAGTTAAGCTTGATCCTAATAAAAGAACTAAAGATTTAAGTAATGAGGAACTTGGTTTAATTCGTGAAGAATTAGGTAAGTATATTACAGAAGGTGATTTAAGACGCCAAGTTTCTATGGATATTAAAGCAAAAATGGAAATTGGTTCTTACCAAGGAATTCGTCATAGAAGAGGATTACCTGTAAGAGGTCAAAGAACTAGTAGAAATGCTCATACTCGTAAGGGTAGAGGTAAAGTTGTTGCTAATAAAAAGAAATAATTTAATAATATTAAGTTTAAGGAGGTTAAACTATGGCTTATAAACAAAGAAAAAGAAAAGTTAAAAAGAACGTTCCTGAAGGTGTTGTACATATTCATGCAACATTTAATAATACAGTTGTAACTATTACTGATAAAGAAGGAAATGTTATTACATGGGCAGCTCCTGGAGCAGTTGGTTTTAAAGGTAGTAAGAAATCTACTCCATATGCTGCTGGAATTGCTGCTGAAAAAGCTGCTAAAGAAGCATATGATATGGGTATGCGTAAAGTTAATGTAGTTGTTAAGGGTGTAGGTCCTGGTAGAGATACTGCAGTTAGATCACTTGAAGTTGCAGGACTTGAAGTTATGTCAATTTCTGATGTTACTCCAATTCCGCATAATGGATGTCGTCCACCTAAGAGACCACGTAACTAATAAAAGGAGGGGAACCTATGATTCAATTTGAAAAACCAAATTATAAAATTACAGATTATGTAGAAAAAAATAATTATGGAAGATTTGAACTAGAACCACTTGAAAGGGGTTTTGGTTATACTATTGGGAATGCTCTTAGAAGAGTAATGTTATCTTCACTTCCTGGTAGTGCTATTACTAGTGTTAAAATAGATGGAGTTTTACATGAATTTCAAACTATTGAGGGTGTAATTGAAGATGTAACTACTATTGTTCTTAATTTGAAGGATGTAGTTATTAAGAAACATTGTAAAGAAGATAAAGTAATTAGAGTTTCTGCTTCTTCTGAAGGAGTAGTTACTGCTGGAGATTTTATTTGTGATGCAGATGTTGAAGTTATTAATAAAGATAAAGTTATTGCAACACTTGCTAAAGGTGGAAAGCTTGATATGGAAATGACTGTTTCTTCTGGAAGAGGTTATGTTCGTGCAGAAGAAAATAAAAAACTTCTTTCTGATAAGAAGATTGGTGTTATTGCTATTGATTCGCTTTATTCTCCTATCGAAAGAGTTGCATATGAAGTACAAGATGCTCGTGTTGGACAAGATGAGAGTTATGATAAATTAGTTATGGAAGTATGGACTAATAGTTCTATTAAACCAGAAGAAGCTATTGCTCTTGCTGGTAGAATCTTAATTGAACATTTGGAACTTGTTACTAAGTTAGATGAAATTGCAGATGTTTCTGGAATGATGATTGAAAAGAAAGAAGATCCTAAACAAAAAGCTTTAGAAACTGCAATTGAAGATTTAGATTTCTCTGTTCGTGCTTATAACTGTTTAAAAAGAGCAGGTATTCATACTTTACAAGATTTAGTTAATAAGTCTGATGCAGAAGTTATGAAAATTAGAAATTTAGGTAAGAAATCATTAAAAGAAGTTCTTGATAAGGTTAAAGAACTTGATCTTACTTTAAGAGATGACGATTAAACGAAAGGAGTATTATAATGAGAAAGTTAGGTGTAGATAATAAGCATAGAAGAAGTATGTTAGCTAATCTTACTATTGATCTTATTATGAATGGTAAGATAGAAACTACTGAGGCTAGAGCTAAGGAAACTAGAAGATGTGTTGAAAAGATGATTACTTATGCTAAGAATGGATCTTTAGTTTCTCGCAGAAAGGCTGCAGCGTTTTTAATGAATAATAAAGCTGCTGTTAAGAAGTTGTTTGATGAACTTGCTCCTCGTTACAAGGATCGTAATGGTGGATATACAAGAATTTTAAAACTTGATGAAAGACGTGGAGACGACGCTTTAATGGTAATAATTGAACTAGTTTAGGCTGGTTCTTTTTTTTGTTTTATTGAAGAATATTGTCTTGTTTCTTGATTTACTATTTATTTTTGCTATAATATAGTTGGAGTTGGTGAATATGAAAGCACTTATTACTGGGGCTTCTTCTGGTATAGGAAAAGATATGGCTATATATCTTAGTGAATGTGGTTTTGATCTTATTTTATGTGGTAGGAATAGGGATGCTCTTGAGGAGTTACAGGAGTCTTTAAAAACTGTTGTTAAGATAGTTATTATTGATCTTGCTGATGAAAAGAAGGCTAAGGATCTTTATATGGTTGCTAAGAATGAGAATATTGATGTTCTTATAAATAATGCTGGTTTTGGTCTTTTTGGAGATTATAATTCTTGTGATTTACTTACTGAGCTTAAGATGATTGATGTTAATATTAAAGCTGTTCATATTTTGACACGTATGTTTCTTAAGGATATGGTTAAAAAGAATAAGGGTTATATTTTGAATGTTGCTAGTAGTGCTGGTTTACTTCGTGGTGGTCCTCTTATGAGTACTTATTATGCTACTAAGAGTTATGTTACTTCTTTTACTCTTGCTATTTCTGAGGAACTTCGTCGTAATAAGTCTAATGTTAAGATTGGTGTTTTGTGTCCTGGTCCTGTTAAAACTAATTTTAATAATGTAGCGGGTGTTAAGTTTAATATGTCATCTTTATCTTCTAGATATGTTGCTAGGTATGCTATCGATAAGTTTTTAAGAGAAGGTAAGACTATTATTATACCTGGATTTAAGGTAAGATTAGGTTTGTTTTTTAGTAGGTTTTTGTCTATTAAAAGTCTTGTTAGAATTACTTATAAGTTTCAAAGGAGAAAGAAATGAGGTATTTTATTAAGTTTTCTTATGATGGGTCTTGTTTTAATGGTTTTCAAAGGCAACCTGGGGTTAAAACTGTTCAAGGGGTAATAGAGGATTCTTTGATGCTTTTAAATGGTAATGGCGTTAATTTGTGTGCTTCTGGACGTACTGACAAGGGTGTTCATGCAATAGAACAATGTGCTCATTTTGATTTAGATAGAGATATTAAGGAATATAATCTAAGAAAGTATTTAAATAGTTCTTTTAATGGAGAGATTTATGTTTCTTCAGTGGAAAAAGTTTCTGATGATTTTCATGCTAGGTATGATGTTAAGAAAAAAGTATATTCTTATTATATAAATATGGGAGAGTTTTCTCCGATTAGGCGTAACTATGTTTATCAACTTTGTGTTAATTTAGATGTTGATAAAATAAAGGAGGCTTCTATGTATCTTTTAGGAGAACATGATTTTAGATCTTTTTGTACTGATGAGAAGAATAAGGATAATTGTGTTAGGACTATATATAGTATTGATGTTTTTGTTTTAGATAATGTTTTAAAGATTACATTTTGTGGAAATGGATTTCTTAGAAAAATGATCAGGAATATTGTTGCAGTTTTAATTGATATTGGTTTAGGTAAGAGGGATATTTCTTTTTTGGATGAGGTTCTTAATAATAAGTCTAGGACTGGTAATTTGAAATGTGTTTCAGGATGTGGTTTATATTTAGAAAAAGTGATTTATTAATTTCTTTTTTTGTGTTATAATAAATGTTATTCTTTTTTGAGAAATATATTTTATTAATGGGGGTAATTGTATGAAAACTAATCAAGATGTTTATTCTTCTTTGTGTGAGAGGGAGATACTTGAATCTTTAAATAATATATTTGAAGTTTATTTAGAGGTAGAGGATATTGTTGATAAGGAGATATATCAAGGAGAACTTGCTAAGAAGTTTATAGCGAAATCTAGTTTTAATTTTTTAAAGTCTGGTGTTACTGCATCTGCTTCTTTGATTGCTTCGACTGAACTTTTTGATTATAGTCCTAGTGGTATTCAAACTGTTGTTGCTATTACTACTGCTTCTCTTACTGGTTATTTTTTGTTTCAAAAGGCTAATCGTAGAGAGTTTATGGACAAGAGTTTAGATACTGAGGAGTATGTTGGTAAGGTTAAAAATATATGTGATAGGCTTTATGTTAATTTAGAGGAATTTGATAATTCTGTTAATAGGTATATTGAAAATTCTGAGTGTTCTTTTGATGATTTTGTTGAAAATGATTTTATGAAAGATATATTTGATAATAATAGAGATTATATTGAAAATAGAAAATCTATGTGTGATTATGATTTTGATTTTGATTATGATAGGGTTTCAGAGGTTTTTAATGATTGTTTTAATTTGAAGAATGGTATTAATGAATACTTGGTTAAGAATCGTGATAATGGTGTAAAAAAGAGTATTTATATTAGAAGAAATTAGTTTATTTTTGATTAATTGTTATGAAAATTTAGAAAAAATGCTAAAAATGATGGAGATTTAGGAAAATCAATTGACTTTTGTTAATACTTTTAGTATAATTTTAGTCGGTACATTTTTCTTATATAACCCATTTTATAGGACTTGGGAAATCCTATGAAAAGTAAGAAAGGAAGATTTAAATGAAAAGTTATATGCAAAAAAAAGAAACTGTTGAACGTAATTGGTATGTCATTGATGCTACTGATGTTACTTTAGGACGTTTAGCTAGTAAGGTTGCTCATATTTTAAGAGGTAAAAATAAGGCAACTTATACTCCACATATTGATTGTGGTGATTATGTTATTATAGTAAATGCTGAAAAGGTTAAATTAACTGGTAATAAGTTAGATAAGAAGCTTTATTATAATCATTCTGGTTATGCTGGAGGACTTAGAGTTCGTACTGCTAAAGAAATGATTGAAAGATATCCTGTTGAAATGGTAGAAAGAGCTGTTAAGGGTATGCTTCCACATAATAGATTAGGTAGAGCAATGTTTAAGAAATTATTTGTTTATGAAGGAGAAAATCATCCACATATGGCTCAAAAGCCAGAAGTGCTTGATGTTAAATAGGGAGGTTAATTTATGGCAAAGAAAGAAAATACAAGTTATTATGGAACTGGTAAAAGAAAGACTAGTGTTGCTAAGGTAAAATTAGCTCAAGGAACTGGAAAAATTCTTGTAAATGGTCAAGATGTTTATGAATATTTTCCATTTAAAACTTTAGTTATGGATTTGACTCAACCTCTTGAACTTACAAACATGTCAGAAAAGTTTGATATTATTGCTGATGTTAAGGGTGGAGGATTCTCTGGACAAGCTGGTGCTATTAGGCTAGGTATTGTTAAAGCGCTTTTAGATTATGATAGTGCTAGTGATCCTGATAGTGAAACAAGCTTTAGAAAAATTTTAAAGAGAGCTGGTCTTATTACTCGTGATTCTAGAGTTAAAGAACGTAAGAAACCAGGTCTTAAGAAAGCACGTCGTGCACCACAATTTAGTAAGAGATAGAAAATTACATTTTTGTTACCTTTTTGTAACATTTTTAGAAATTCAAAAGCCCGTAAATATGGGCTTTTTTGTGTGCCAATTTGGCAAGTTTTTATGTGTAGGCTACAAAATCTTTGCAAACCCTTTATTTACTTTGGGTTAGTAGAACACGCTAGGTGAACAATGGGATAGTTTGCTTTTTGAAGTTATAAAACCGAAAAGTGTGATATAATTGATTTGAAAAGTGGTGGTAATTTATGATTTCAATGTCAAAATTTGAAATGATTCAATATTTAAAAGATTATGCAAATTTACAATATTTAATGATGCAATATCCAGACAAGCAAATTGGAATACTATTTGATAGTTATATGCAATCTAGTGGTAGAATTGAATGTGATAATAGAGAATATTATACTAGAATGAGAAGAGTATATATGATATACATAATGATGAAAAGATTTTCTTATCTAGAAGATTATCTTCTTAATCGTGATAATTTTTTAAATAATAATGAAATCGATGATATTATACCCAATAATTCCTATTCAACTGATTTAAATGGATTGACTAAGAAGAAAGTATTACAATTAATAAGAGATGGTTTTAATCATAATAATGATACTGATGAAATTGATAGATTTAAAATATCTCCTAATGGTAAAAATATTGAAATTGAGTTTTTAAATATTAAGCATTCAGATCGTTCAGTAAAACCAGTTAGATTAAAATTCGCTGCAACTCAGATAGTTGAATTATACAATGAAATTACTGCAAAAAGGCAGAATAGTTTGAATATTAGTTTTGAAATTCCTGATGATTTTGATATTAATTCTGATAGATTAAATGAACAGGTAAATAAGATTAAATTTATTCACTATTATTTCAAGAATAAACTACAAAAATCTACTATTGAACAATTTAATGTATTTCATGATGTAAAAAGTCTATCTGTAGAAGATGCAAATGTAATGAGCTCTTATTTTCATGATCTTTCTAATTCAATTGGTGAATTTTGTAAATTTGAATTAACAGAGGATCAAAAAAGCAAATTGGTTTCCTATATTGAAAGATATAGAATATTAAATCCTAAATTGTTAGAAGGTGATGTTAATGCCATCATGTATTATTTTTTAAGGAAAATTATACCAATTCCTGGTTTGAAGGATAGATTGTTATTTAATCAAATATTTTATTGTGAAAGATTGATGGAGGATGTAAATAAAAATAGTAATCAAATATTAGATGAAGTTCTTCAAATTTTGAATGGAAAAAACCCATTTAATGATGATGATACTTTTGATCAAGACACTTTCAGGATGTTTAGTGCAAGAAAAGATAGTGATAATATGAGTTTATTTAAAGATTTATTAGACGGGGAAATGACTGTTGAAATTCCTGTAATAATTTATATTGATTCTGTTATTACACATTGTTGTAAAAATGATGAAATTATTAAAATAGCCAAAAAAGAGTATAAGGCTGAAGAAATTAGAAATAGTTTTGCTCATGGTAGATGGTTTATTTCAACTGATAATTGCATTTCATTATTTGATGCTGATCCTAAAAATATTAATGATTATAATTTGAATCATGTGGGAAAAATTGATATTGGTTTATTTGAAAAATGGGCTGATGCATATATTGCTCAAAATAGAGATAGAATTAATGTCCCAAAGCGGACTAATAGAAAGTAACATTTTCTTCCAAGACACGATAAGATACGATAAAGCACTGTATGTAGGTTACAAAATCTCCGCAAACCCGTATCCCGTATAAATAAAGGAAAGCTAATTTAGTAAGAGATAGGATATTCGTTTTGAATATCTTTTTTCTTGTAAAAAATAGAAATTTTATAATTTTTAATAACAAAAAATTTCAATTATGTTATAATGAAATGGTAAATTAAAAAATAAAGGAGTGAATGAAAAAATGAAAAAGGGTAAAATTGGTATAGTAGTTTTGGTTGTTTTTTTAGTACTGTCTTTGATTGGATTAGGGTATAGTTATTTTTTATATACTAATAAGGTAGAAGATTATAAATCATTAGAAACTAAATATAAGGAAAGTGAAACTAATTATAAGACGTTGAAAAGTAATTATGATAAATTAAGTAATAAAAGTAGTTCAATTGATGTAGATGAAAAAGATGAAAATTTTGATTATAGTGGTTTAAAATATAAAAATAAGGATGTATCTGATTCGGTTGTTGATACAGTTTTTGAAACTTGGGAAGGAAGCGATGGTAATGATCAATTCTTTTATATTAAATTATTGTTATCAGGTAAAGTTTTAATTAGTATTAATGATCAAAGTGATAATACAAAAAATTATGTAAAAAATAAACAATTAGAGGGAATTAATGATGCTGTTAAGTTACTTTATAATAATGATGCTGTGGTTTATATTCTTACTAAGTCTGGTAATGTTTATAGATATAGTTTATATGATGCTAATTTAAAAAAGTATACATCTGAAAAGATTTATGGTAAATCCAATATTGAGAAAATAATGCTTATTGATGGAGCTAAGTTAGCTGGAATAACATATAATAAGAATGTTGTTGTTATTAAATAGAGGGGTAATAAATGGATATTCGTTTTGAATATCTTTTTTTTGGTTTAGTTTTATGATATACTTTTATAGTAGGTGATACTTATGGGAAATAAAATTTTTAAATCTTTGGATGAACAAATTAAAATTTTAAGGGAAAAGGGTTTAGTTATAGATGATGAGAAGTTTGCTAAGGAGGTTCTTCTTAGGGAGAATTATTTCTTTTTGAATGGTTATCGTCATTTATTTATGAAGTCTAAGGATAAGTCTAGGTATATTGAAGGGACTAAGTTTGAGGAGTTATATAGTTTGTTTTTGTTTGATAGGACTCTTAGGAATATTTTGTTTAAGAATATATTAATTGTTGAGAATAATGTTAAATCTATTATTTCTTATCAACTTTCTAAGAAATATGGTTATCGTGAAAAGGAATATTTGAAGGCTTCTAATTTTAATACTTCTTTTGATTATAAGAGACAAGTTAGTGATGTTATTGCTAAGATGAAGAGACAAATTAAGACTAATGCTGCTTCTCATTCTGCGACTCGTCATTATGTTCTTAATTATGGTTATATACCTTTATGGGTACTTGTTAAGGTTTTATCTTTTGGTATTGTTGTTGAGCTTTTTTCTGTTCTTAAGAAAGAGGATCAATATGATATTGTTGATTTATATGATATAGATTTGAAGTCTTTTAATGTTAATCTTAGTATTTTGTCTAATTATAGGAATTTGTGTGCCCATGAGGATATTGTGTTTGAAAATAGAACTCAAAAGGTTATTGAGGACTCTGTTTATCATAGAAAACTTAAGATACCTATGATGGATAATGAGTATATATATGGAAAGAATGATTTGTTTGCTCTTATTATAATTCTTAAGTGTATGCTTAAAGATAGTGAGGTTAATGATTTAGTTTTAGAGATTGATGATGCTATTAATAATTTAGAGTTTAATTTGAGGAGTATTCCTATTAATAAGGTATTAGATAGGATGGGGTTCCCTGATGATTGGGATCAGATTAAAAATGTTACTAAGAAGGAGTTGTTTTGATGGAAAAGGTATCTGAAGCAGAGGTTGTTAGTGTTAAGGAAAAAAGTGATGGTGACAATGTTAATTCTGATAATAAATATGAAGAGGTTAATGTTGATAGAAAGTTTAATTTTTCGGCTTTCTTTAATGGAAACTGGAAGTATTTAGTTGTATTTATTTGTGGAATTGTTCTTACTATTTTTACTTTTTCTTGTTTTGGTGGTTTTTCTGATAAGACTGCTAAAACGTTAATTGAGGTTAATGATAATGGTATTTCTGCTGGTATTAATAAGGTTTATGATTCTACCGTATATATTGAGAATTATAAGGATAAGAAGGTTAGTGTTTCTGGAACTGGTTTTATTTATAAGAAGGATTCTGGTAAAGCTTATATTTTGACTAATTATCATGTTGTTGGGTCTAGTAGTTCTTTAAAAGTAATACTTTCTGATGATAATAGTGTTGATGCTAGATTTGTTGGAGGGGATGAGTATTTAGATATTGCTGTTATTAGTATTAGTGATAAATATGTTAAGAATGTTGTTAAACTTGGTTCTAGTAATAAGGCTGTTTTAGGAGATACTGTGTTTACCGTTGGTTCTCCGGTTGGTGATGAGTACAGAGGTACTGTTACACGTGGTATTTTATCTGGTAAGGATAGATTAGTTGCTGTTTCTGTTAGTGGTGGTACGGATGATTATGTTATGAAACTTTTACAAACTGATGCTGCGATGAATCCTGGAAATAGTGGTGGTCCTCTTTGCAATATTAATGGAGAAGTTATTGGTATGAATTCTCTTAAGCTTGTTAAGAATGAGGTTGAAGGAATGGGATTTGCTATTCCTATTGAGGATATTTTGGCTCATCTTGATACTTTTGAAAAGGGTGATTCAATAAAGAGACCTTATCTTGGTATTTCTATGGTTAATTTAAATAATAAGGATGCAGTTTCTTATTACGGTCTTAGTAAAAAGATTAATACTAAGCTTGATAAGGGTGTAGTTGTTGAGAGTGTCCAAAAGGGTACTTCTGCGGATGGTAAGTTAGAAGTTGGTGATATTGTTACTAAGGTTAATAGAAAAGAAGTTGTTAATATGGCTTATTTTAGATATGAGTTGTTTAAGCATGAAGTTGGTGATAAGGTTACTTTAACTGTTGAGAGAAAGGGTAGACTTATGGATATAATAATTGCTTTGAGAGAAAAATGATATTTATTGTCATTTTTTTTAATATTTTTTGGTGTTTTGATTCTTTTGGTTTGAGAAATATTAATTGGTAAATATTGGAAAATTTATATTTATTATTTATTGTATAGTTCTTTGTTATTTCATTTGGTAAATTTTGGTAAAAAGTGTTTTTGATTATTCTCTTATGATTGAATTGGCAAATTTTGGTAATTTGTTTGTTATAGTTTCACATTTGTTTATGTTTTACATAGTATATTTTAGGTGATAGTTTATGAATTATAAAGTAGTTGTAGATGCTGGACATGGCGGAGTTGATCCGGGTGCTGTGTATGGAGGTTTGCAAGAAAAAGATTTGACTTTGAGGGCTGCTAAATATATGTATGATAGATTTAATGATTTAGGTGTGCCTGTTAAACTTACTCGTAGTGAGGATGAGACTTTACCAAAGAGGGAGAGGGTTAATAGGATACTTGATGCTTTTGGTAATAGGGATGATGTTATTGTGATTTCTAATCACATAAATGCAGGAGGAGGCGATGGTGCTGAGGTAGTTTATGCTTTAAGAAATAAAGATACTTTAGCTAAATCAGTTTTAAATAATATTGCAAAGGAAGGACAAAATATTCGTAGTTATTATCAACGAAGATTACCTAGTGATCCTACAAAAGATTATTATTTTATTCATCGTGAGACTGGGAAAACTCAGCCATTACTTGTTGAATATGGTTTTATAGATAGTCCTAAGGATGATATTGCTCAATTACAAAATAATTTAGAAGATTATGCTGAAGCGGTTGTTAAAGCTGTTGCTGATTATATAGGTGTGCCATATAAGGCTCCTGGGGTTTCTGATAATGTATATGTTGTAAAGAATGGTGATAGTTTATATAGTATTGCTAATAAGTTTGGTGTTAGTGTAGAATCTTTAAAAAGCATTAATGGTATAACTGGTAATTTGATAAATGTTGGTCAAAGACTTGTTATTCCTAGTGATGCTGGGGTAAATCCTGGTGATTATGTTGTTTATACTGTTAAACGAAATGATTCTTTATGGAATATTGCTAATAGTTATGGTGTTAGTGTTAATGATATAGTTGATTATAATAATTTAGGTACTACTGTTCTTCAGATTGGTCAGCAACTTTTAATACCTAATGTGAATAATTCTTCTAGTGATTCTGGGGTAATATATGTTGTAAAAAATGGTGATAGTCTTTGGAGTATTGGTAAAAAGTATAATGTTAGTGTTAATGATTTAAAAAGTGCTAATAATCTTAATAGTAATATGTTATCTATAGGTCAACAGCTTATTATTCCTGAGAGTAGTGATTATCAAACTTATACTGTTAAGAGTGGTGATAGTTTGTGGAAAATAGCTCAAAATTATGATGTTAATGTTAATGATTTGATTAAGCTTAATAATCTTAGTAGTAATGTTCTTTCTATAGGTCAAACTCTTTTAATTCCTAGATAATGTATGAAAAGATTGCTTAGTTTATTTTGATTAAATAGCATCTTTTTTTGTTATAATTTATTGTAAATAAAAAAATCTTATTAAGATATAGGATATAACTTTTTAAGATTTTTTAATGTATTTGTCTACATACTCCTTGATAAGGAATGTAAAAGCAGTGACTTTTGTATTTGCCTGAGTTTCTTTGATCATACCAAAGGGTTGGGCATGGTTTGTTAGTGCCTGGATTGTAGAACCATAAGGAGTTGGTTGCGGGATGGTAATATTCTCCACGTAATATTCTGCTTGCTAGTTCTAGTTCTTTTGTAGTGGGATTTCCAACAAATAGGGAATTGTTTATTCCAGAAAATTGGTTTTTTTGATAAATAACATCTGTTATACTTCTTAGGTTTTTGAATGTTAAACAATCTGCTAGAGTTCTATTTATTATTACGTTTCCTACCATTAGCATTGCTAGGTTTCCATCTCCAAGGGCTTCTGCTCGCATAATTCTAGCGAGTAAATCTTTTTCTTTTTTGTTGAAACTTATTATAGCCATATTATCACCTGTTTAATGATATGTTTATTTTAAAAAATATTGACAAAATTAGTTTTTTTTATGTATAATAAGTTTGTTGTTAGGGGTATAGTTCAATGGTAGAATAACGGTCTCCAAAACCGCTGATGTGGGTTCAACTCCTGCTACCCCTGCCAT
>CAKOIY010000003.1 GCA_934087515.1 uncultured Bacilli bacterium | reverse complement strand
TATGTTTCACGTGAAACATAGTGTAATAGATATTGTTTAATAGTTGTGTGCTTTTTTTGTTGGTTAATTTGTTTTATGTATGTTATAATATTTTTATCTTTTTAGGGGGTGCCTTTTATGGAATATGTTGCTTTATATAGGAAATATAGACCTAAGCGTTTGGATGAGGTTTATGGGCAAAAGTATATTGTTGATATTGTTAAAAATTCTGTTGTTAATAATAAATTTTTTCATGCTTATTTGTTTTCAGGGCCTCGTGGTACGGGGAAAACTACTATTGCCAAGTTAATTGCTAAGATCGTTAATTGTTCTAATTTAAATGGTTATGATCCGTGTGATGAGTGTGATAGTTGTAGGTTATTTAATGATAAGAGTAATCCTGATATTATTGAAATAGATGCTGCTTCTAATAATGGTGTTGATGAGATTAGGAGTATTCGTGAAAAGGCTGTTTTAATGCCTAGTGTATCTAAGTATAAGGTATATATTATTGATGAGGTTCATATGCTTTCTATTAGTGCTTTTAATGCTTTACTTAAGACTTTGGAGGAACCTCCTAAACATGTTATTTTTATATTGGCTACTACTGAGCTTGATAGGGTCCCTGAAACTATTATTTCTAGGTGTCAATGTTATGATTTTAAGCGTATTAGTGTTGCTGATATTGTTTTATGTTTAAAAAATATTTGTGCTAATGAGGGTTTTAATGTTGCTGATGAAGTATTTGAATTAATTGCTACTTATTGTAATGGTGGTATGCGTGATTCTATTGGGTTGCTTGATAAACTTGTTTCTTATTCTGATAATGTTAATAAAACGTTATTTTATGATGTTGTTGGTTTGATTGATGATGATGTTATTTATGATATATATAGTAATATTGTTGATGGTAGTGTTAAGACTGTATTTGATTTGGTGGAAAAAATGGTAAATTCTGGAAAAAGTGTTAATTTAATTACTGAACAGTTGTTAATATTTTTGAAGGATATGGCTGTTAAGGGTAGTGCTGAGGATTCTTCTGTTGTTTTTAAAATGGTAGAAGGCTTTAGTGATATTATTTATGATTTGAGATTTTCTACTAATGCTTTGTTGTGTTTTGAGATTGGTGTTTTGAAAATTATAAATAGTTTAGGAAATGGTAAAATTATTTCCCGGGAAATAATTTCTTCTAGTGATAGTAATTCTAGTACTGATATTAATGTTGTTAATAAGTCTGATGGTGTTTCTGCTGAAACTGAATTAAATAAAGAAGATAATAAAAATAGCGAACAAATGGTTGAAAAACCTGTTAAAAACTTTGATATTGTTATAAATAATGCTTTTGCTCTTGCTAATAAGGAACTTAAAAACAGTATTGTTAATAAGTGGAAGGGTTTTAGCGATTATGTTCATAATAAGGAATTTTCTTCGATTGTTTCGTATTTTTTGGATTCTACTGTGTGTGTTGTTGGTGAAAAAGATATAATTATTGCTGCGGATTTTGAATCTGTTGTTGATAATGCTTGCCGTAATTTGACTAAGCTTGAACTCTTATTTAATTTGGTTATGGGAAAGTTTTATAATTTGGCTTTTGTGCTTACTGATGAGTGGAATGTTTTGCGTGATAAGTATGTTTCTGATGTTAAATCTGGTAAAAAGTATAATTATATTGAACCAAATGTTGAAAATGATGATATAATTGTTAATGAAGCAAGTGATTTGCCTGATGTTGTTAGTGAGGCTAATGATATTTTTGGTGATGATATTGTTGAGATTAAATAGTGTTAGGAGGAATTTATTATGAATATGCAAGCTTTAATGAAACAAGCTCAAGCTATGCAAAAGGATATTACTAATATAAAAAATGAAATTGATTCTTCAGTTTTTGAAGGTAAAAGTTCTCTTGTTACTGTTAGTGTTAAGGGAACTAAGGAGGTTGTTAGTGTTAAAATTGATTCTGCTGCTAAGGATTTAGTTTCTGATGATATGTCTATGCTTGAAGATATGGTTGTTTTAGCACTTAATGATGCTTTTTCTAAGGTTGATAAGGCAACTTCTGAAAAAATGGGTAAGTATTCTAATATGATGCCAGGTTTGATGTAATATGTATCCTAGTTGTCTTAATGATTTAATTGATAGTTTTAAGAAGTTTTCTGGTGTTGGTCAAAAGTCTGCGGAAAGAATGGCGTTTTCTGTTCTTTCTGATTTTGACGTTGAGGAAGTTAATAGTTTTCGTGATAGTTTGAAGGCTGTTAAAACAGATATTAGAAATTGTAGTGTGTGTAATTGTATTACTGATAGTGATATTTGTTTTGTTTGTAATGATAAGACTAGAAATTCTGATATTTTGATTGTTGTTGAGTCTTCTAAGGATGTGTTTTTGTTAGAAAAAATGGGTAATTTTAATGGATATTATCATGTTTTAGGTGGACTTATTTCTCCTTTTGATGATATTGGTCCGTCGGATATTAATTTGAATAGCCTTTTTGATAGAGTTAAAAACGATGGTATAAAGGAGCTTATTTTTGTTACTAAGTCTGGTATTGAGGCTGATACTACAGTTTTATATGTTAAGAAAATTTTATCTGATGTTGATGTTGTAATTTCTAGGATTGCTAATGGTATTCCTGTTGGTGCTGATATGGATTATATTGATTCTTTGACTTTGGAGTCTGCTCTTAGAAATAGAAAAGAGGTTTTAGATTAGTTAGATTATCATATATTTTTTTGAGGTGTTTGCTTTGAAGAAGTTTTTTAATCTTTTTAGGTATTTTTTAGTTGCTCCATTTATTTTGTATATTTTTAATGCTATGGCTATTGGTATTGATATGTATATTCCTATTAATATTGTTACTGTAGTTGTTATTGGAATTTTTGAAATTCCTGGATTTGTTATGTTGGTGTTATTTTCGTTATTTATTTTTTGATGGGTGATAGTTATGTTGGAGAAGTATAGAGATTCGCAGAGTGTTTTTTATAATTATTTTATGCATAGTTTTAATTCTAATAGGATTTCTCATGCTTATTTGATTGAGACAAATAATGTTTCTTATAATTTTAGTTTGGCTATGGATTTGGCTAAGTTTTTACTTTGTGATGGTGTTTATAATGCTAAAATTTGTAGTCTTATTGATAATAATAATTACCCTGATTTAAAAATTATTAGTGATGATGCTAAGAAGGGTGAAATAGTGTCTCTTAAGAGTGATTTTTCTAAGAAATCTTTTGATAATAATAGGCAAGTTTATATTGTTAGTAATGTTTCTAATATGAATAAGGCTGCTTCTAATAGTTTGCTTAAGTTTCTTGAGGAGCCTGATGGTGATGTTATTGCTATTTTGTTATGTAATAGTGTTAATAGTGTTTTGCCTACTATTTCTTCGCGTTGTCAAATTATTAGTCTTATTAATGATGATGATTGTTATAGTGATATTTTTGTTTCACTTTATGATTCTAGTGAAACTGATTTAGATTTTAATGATTTTTGTTTGGAGTATGGTACTAAGTTTTATGATTTTTATTGTTCATTTGAAAGAGATGGTAGTTTTGTGCTAGCGGATGAGGTTATGGTTTCTTTTGGAGATTGTGTTAAGGAGTTATTACTTTTTGGTTTTTATATGTATTTTGATGTTATTTCTTTGTTTTTTGAACGTGATTGTAGATATATTCCTGAATGTTTTGATTTGAGTTTTATTGTTGAAAATAATAGTGTTGATGATATAATGAAGAAGATTGATGTTATTAATAGGTTTATTGTTTATTTTAAGTTTAATGTTAATGTTAGTTTGTTTTTAGATAATTTTGTTATTTCTTTAGAGGAGAGGTGATTTTTTATGAAGAGTGTTATTGGAGTTAATTTTAATGATTCTAAGAAGATTTATTATTTTTTGGTTAATGATTTAGTTGTTAGTAAGGGTGATTTTGTTGTTGTTTTAACTGAGCGTGGCGAACAGTTTGGTAAGGTTGTTACTGATGTTATTGAGGTTGATGAGAGTAAACTTAATAATTCTCTTAAGGATGTTATTAGGGTTGCTACTTTAGATGATGTTTCTGTTAATGATGATAATATTAGTGATGCAAAGAGGGCTCTTGTTGATGCTAGGAGGTTTGTTTCTGAACTTAATCTTGATATGCAGATTCTTAGTGCTTGTTTTACTTTTGATAGGAAGCAATTGGTGTTTAATTTTTTGTCTGATGAGCGTGTTGATTTTAGGGAACTTGCTAGGAAACTTGCTGGTGTGTATAAGACTCGTATAGAACTTCGTCAAATTGGAATTCGTGATAAGGCTAAGGCTGTTGGTGGTTATGGTCAATGTGGTCGTAAGCTTTGTTGTTCTTCTTTTTTGAATGATATTAATAGTGTATCTATAAATATGGCTAAGAATCAAAATTTAGCTTTGAATCCTCAAAAGATTAATGGTGTTTGTGGTAGACTTATGTGTTGTTTAGCTTATGAGAATGAATGTTATTGTGATTATAAGAAAGGTCTTCCTAAGGTTGGTTCTAGGGTATCTGTTTCTGGTGATGAAGGTAAGGTTATTTCTGTTGATATTTTTGCTCGAACTTATAGAATTGAGACTGATGATTCTAAGGTTATAGAGGTTAATTTAAATGAGTAGGTGATAGTTATGAAGATGATTGTTGGTTTAGGTAATCCTGGTAATGATTATGTTAATACTAGGCATAATATTGGTTTTATGGTTATTGATAATTTTGCTAGTTTTTGTGGTGTTTCTATTGATAAGAATAAGTTTAATGGTCTTTATAGTGAGGCTTTTGTATCTGGTGAAAAGGTTATTTTACTTAAACCTATGTCTTTTATGAATTTATCTGGTGAGGTTGTTGCTAAGTTTGCTAATTATTTTAAAATTGATAGTAATGATATTCTTGTTATTAGTGATGATTTGGATTTACCTTTTCTTAAGTATCGTTTGAGGCTTTTTGGGTCTTGTGGTGGCCATAATGGTCTTAGAAATATTGAAAAGTGTTTGGGTTGTAATGATTTTCGTAGGTTTAGGATTGGTATTTCTAACGATAAGAGTATTAATACTGTTAGTTATGTACTTGGTAAGTTTTCTAAGGATGATATGTCTTTGATTTCTTCTTTTTTACCTAAAACTTGTGATATTTTAAGTGATTTTTGTAGAATGGATTTTGATAAGTTGATGAGTATGTATAACTAGGGGTGATTTTATGAATGTTTTTGATAAAATTGTTAGTTTTGAGTATAAGAGAAACACTGGTATTGTTGGTATTACTGGTGGCTTTTTTGTACTTATTTTGAAGAAGATGTTTAGTGATTTGGGTAAATCTTTGCTTGTTGTTACTCCAAATGAGTATGAGGCTAGGAAACTTTATAATTGTTTTGATGATGATGATGTTTTATTGTTTGAGGATGATGAGATTTCTTCTTCTAGTGATATTTCTATTAGTCCTGAGGCTAGGGTTGATAGAATTAATATTTTGAATGATTTGGTTTCTTCTGGTAATAGGATTGTTCTTACTGATATGCGTGGTTTTTTGAAGCGTTTACCGAATGTTAAAACTTTTAATGATTCTTGTATTGAGGTTAGTGTTTCTTCTTCTTTGGTTTATGATGATTTTGTTAAGAGACTTGTTGAGATTGGCTATAATAGGTGTTCTGTTGTATCACAGATGGGTGAGTTTGCAGTTAGGGGGTTTGTTTTAGATATTTTTCCTATTAATTGTGATAATCCTATTAGAATAGAGTTTTTTGGGGATGATATTGAGTCTATTAGGTATTTTGATGTTGTTTCTCAAAAGTCTATTTCTGATATTTCTAGTATTTCTATTATTCCTTTTTCTGAAAGGTTTGGTAATGGGGATTGTTCTTTGTATGATTATTTAGATTCTCCGATTGTTGTTTTTAAGGATTATGAACAGATTAAGTTTTCTTATGATAAGATGGTTTTAGATGACTATGAGTTTGGTCTTGATACTGGGGTTAATTATTTTGATATAAGGAATGTTAGTGTTTTAGATTGTATGTATTATTTTGATTTTGATAGTCCTGTTAATTTGGATTATGTGTCTTCGATTGTTAGTTTTGATGTGTCTTCTGTTCCGATATTTGGGGAGAATTTTGTTTCTGTAAATAAGTATATTTCCGATGTTATTGATAGTGGTAAGACTGTTGTTTTGTGTGTTACTACTAGTAGGATAAATGAATTTCTTGAGTTTTTAAATTGTTCTTATGTTTTTACTGATTTTGATAATATTGTTTCGGGAAAGGTTAATGTGGTTAGAAAGAGGCTTGCTTATGGTTTTGATGGATGTGGTTATGTTTTTTTGACTGATTATGAGCTTTTTGGTAGGAAGAGTGTTAAGTATAAGAGAACTAGGTTTAGAAATACTTCAAGGATTCGTGATTTGTCTAAGATTAGTATTGGTGATTATGTTGTTCATAGTGCTCATGGTGTTGGTGTTTATAATGGTATTAAGGTTCTTAAGAAGGCTGGTGTAACGTCGGATTATTTAGAAGTTTTGTATGCTAAGGGTGATAAGCTTTATATTCCTGCTTCGAAGATTGAACTTATTAGTAAATATAATGGTAAGGATGGTTATGTTCCTCATATTAATGCTCTTGATAGTACTAGTTGGGCTAAGACTAAGCAAAGAATTCGTGAGAAAATTAGGTATGAGGCTTCTCGTCTTATTAAGGTTCAGGCTGAGAGAGAGGTTAAAAAGGGTTTTGCTTTTAGTAAGGATGCTCCGATTCAGAGGTTGTTTGAGGAAGAATTTATGTATGAGGCTACTTCTGATCAAATTAAGGCTATTTCGGAGATTAAGGCTGATATGGAGAGTTCTGTTCCTATGGATAGGATTTTATGTGGTGATGTTGGTTATGGTAAGACTGAAGTTGCTTTTAGGGCTATGTTTAAGGCTGTTTTGGATAGTAAACAGGTGCTTTATTTGTGTCCTACTACTTTGTTATGTCATCAACAGTATGAGGCTGCTTTGGAACGTTTTAGAAACTTTCCTGTTAATATTGCAGTTCTTAATAGGTTTGTGTCTACTAAGGACGTTAATAAGACTTTGAAGGGTATTTTTGATGGTTCTATTGATATTGTTTTTTGTACTCATCGTGGTCTTAGTGATGATGTTGTTTTTTCTGATTTAGGTTTGCTTGTTATTGATGAGGAACAACGTTTTGGGGTAGCCCATAAGGAAAAGATTAAAGAGATGAAGTCTAGTGTTGATGTTTTAACTCTTACTGCTACTCCTATTCCTAGGACTTTACAAATGGCTGTTTTAGGGATTAAGAGTATGTCTTTGATTGAAACTCCTCCGAAGAATAGGAAATCTGTTGCTACTTATGTTGTTCCTTTTGATAAGAAGCTTGTTAGGGAGGTTATTTATAAGGAAGTCTGTCGTGGTGGTCAGGTTTTTGTACTTTATAATAGGGTTGAAGATATTGAGATGAAACTTGCTAGTTTGAAGGCTCTTGCTCCGGATGTTTCTTTTGGTATTGCTCATGGTAAGATGAATAAGGATGCTTTTGAACAGGTTATGAATGATTTTGTTGATGGTAGGTTTGATGTTCTTATTTGTACTACTATTATTGAAACTGGTGTTGATATTCCTAATGTTAATAGTTTGATTGTTCTTAATGCTGATAGATTTGGTCTTAGCCAACTTTATCAAATTCGTGGTAGGGTTGGTCGTAGTGATAGGCTTGCTTATGCTTATTTAATGTATGAAAAGGGTAAAGTTCTTACTGAGCAGGCTATGAAGCGTCTTAAGGTTATTAAGGATTTTACTGAACTTGGTAGTGGTTTTGCTATTGCTACTAGGGATTTGTCTATTAGAGGTGCTGGGGATATTCTTGGCAGTGATCAGGCTGGTTTTATTGATACTGTTGGTATGGATATGTATCTTAAGATGCTTAACGAGGAGGTTTTACGTCTTAAGGGTGAAGATGTTATTGAAAATGAAGATGATGATTCTATAAATATTAATGTTTCTTCTCATATCAAGGATAGTTATGTTTCTGATGAGGATGTTAAGATTGAAATTCATAAAAAGATTAATTCCATTGATTCTGTTGCTAGTCTTAATGAGGTTAAAAAGGAACTTGAGGATAGGTTTGGTCCTATTGATAATGATTTGTTTGTGTATATGAATGAACAATTGTTTGAAAATTATGCTAATAGGGTAGGAATTATTAGAGTTTTTGATAATAATATATATAGAGAGGTATATTTTAATAGAAAGTCTTCTGAGAATATTAATTATGAAGATTTGTTTGTTAAGGGGATTGAGGTTAATAATAATTTTCGTTTTTCTTATAAAAATGATATGTTAGGAATAAGACTTATGTATAAGGATTCTTCTTCTCATGTAGTGTTTGATTTTAATGAATTGTTAAAGGAGCTGGTATAAGTTCCTTTTTTTATGGGATTTTTTAACGCAATAATTGGTAAAAATTACCAGGCAATTTGTATGCTTATAAATATTATAATAGTAGTAGAACTTATTTTTTGAAAAATAGAATATTTTTTTAGTTTTTGTAAAAAATAATTATAGTGAAAGTGAGGTTTCTGAATGAAGACTACTGGGGTTATTCGTAGGATTGATGATTTAGGTAGAATTGTTATTCCTAAGGAAATAAGAAAGACGCTTAGAATAAAGGATGGGGAATCGGTTGAGATATTTTTGAATAGTGATAATATAGTTTTGAAAAAGTATTCTCCTTTGGAGGGGTTACCTGATTTTTATAAGGATTATGTTGATTCTATTTATTCTGAAATTGGTGATAGTGTACTTATTGTTGATAGGGATAGAATAGTTGCTGTTTCTAGTGATGTTAGAAAGAAATATCTTGGTAGGTCTATTTCTTCTAAGCTTGATGAGATTATACAGGGTAGGACTGTTGTTAGTTCTTCTAGGAGTGCTAGGATTTCTATTGTTGATGGTGTTTTTGAGAATGCTGGTTATGTTATTGCTCCAATTATAAGTAATGGTGATGCTGAGGGAGCTGTTATTATTTTTTCTGTTTCTGAGGATTTAGATAGTTTTTCTTTGAGGACTGGGGTTATTGCTGCTAAGTTTTTGGGAAAATATATTGAATAGTGTTTTGTTTTATGTTATAATTTTTGTTATGTAAATGTGATGAAGGAAAGTTTGAATAGTATTTATGTTTTAGAGAGTCTATGTTGGTGCGAGTAGATACTTGATATTGTTCTTTGTATGATTTCTGGAGCTGGATTTCCCGGTTTTTACCGTTATTTATATGAGTTGCTTTTGAATTAAGGTGGTACCGCGGAGATATTTCGTCCTTAGAAATATTTCTTTTTTTTGTCATATTTTTATATAAGGAGGATATTTATGGAAAAATTTTATATTAGTACACCAATTTATTATCCTAGTGCTAATTTTCATATTGGGCATTGTTATACTACGATAATTGCTGATGCTATTGCTAGATATAAGAGACTTGCTGGGTATGATGTTTATTTTCAAACTGGTACGGATGAACATGGTGAAAAGATTGAGAAGAAGGCTAATGAAGCGGGGGTAACTCCAAAGGAATATGTTGATGGAATTATTGCTGATGCTAAGGATTTGTGGAGTTCTTTGGGAATTAGTTATGATTATTTTATTAGGACTACTGATGAGGATCATGTAAGACGTGTTCAAATGATTTTTGAGAAGTTGTATGAGCAAGGGGATATTTATAAAGGTGAGTATTCTGGTCTTTATTGTACTCCTTGTGAGTCTTTTTGGACTGAATCTCAACTTATTGATGGAAAGTGTCCTGATTGTGGACGTGATGTTTATTTGGTTAAGGAGGAGGCTTATTTCTTTAAACTTAGTAAGTATGCTGATAGATTGCTTGAGTTTTATGATGCTAATCCTAATTTTTTGCTTCCTATTTCTAGAAAAAATGAGATGATTAATAATTTTATCAAACCTGGTCTTCAAGATTTATGTGTTTCTAGGACTAGTTTTGATTGGGGAATTCCTGTTCCTTTTGATAAGAAACATGTTGTTTATGTTTGGCTTGATGCTCTTACTAATTATATTACTTCGCTTGGTTATCCTGAGTCATTTGATAAGTTTAATAGGTATTGGCCTTGTGATTTGCATTTGGTTGGTAAGGAAATTGTGAGGTTTCATGCGATTATTTGGCCTTGTATTTTGATGGCTCTTGATTTACCTCTTCCTAAGCAGGTGTTTGGACATGGGTGGCTTGTTATTAATGGTGGTAAGATTTCTAAGTCTTTAGGAAATTATAAGGATCCTAGGGAATATATTACTAAGTATGGAGTGGATGCTGTTAGGTATTTTGCTCTTAGAGAGGTTCCTTTTGGTAGTGATGGTAATTTTTCTGAAGATGCTCTTGTTACTAGGACTAATAGTGATCTTGCTAATGTTCTTGGTAATTTGGTTAATCGTTCTATTGCTATGACTAATAAGTATTTTGATGGTTGTGTTAGTGATAAGAATGATTATGAAGAGGATTTTGAGTTTATTTCTTGTGTTAAATCGCTTAGATCTAAGGTTGATGAGAAGATGAGTAATTATGAGGTTAATGAGGTGTTAGCACTTATTTTTGATGTTTTACGAAGAAGCAATAAGTATGTTGATGAGACTACTCCTTGGATTTTATATAAGAATGGTGATATTGATAGGCTTGAAAAGGTTTTATATAATTTGCTTGAGTCTATTAGGATTTGTGCTATTTTGCTTCAACCATTTATTCCTTCAACGTGTGAAAAGATTTTTAAGCAACTTGGTGTTTCTAATGTTAGTTTTAGTGATATTGATGTCAAGTGTGATTTTAAGGTTAATAAGCAAGAGGTTTTATTTGAGAGAATTACTATTGATGAGTAAAAAATTGTGTAAACTGTTATGTTTATGCTCTTTTTTTATTGTATTTTGATGTTTTTTGTTTTTATAATGAAGGTGCAGTTAAAAATAATAAGAAGGGAGCTTAAAAGATGTTAACTGATGGTAAGGCAGTTATTGGTGTTTTAGGAGCAGTATTGTTTTTAACTATGATAGTGTTTGATTTAACTATGTGGAATGTTTTATATAGTTTGATACTATTTGGTTATATTTTTAGGATTAAGATGTCTTAGATACTTTTGTATCTTTTTTAATTTATTGTTTTAGGAGGTTATATTATGCTTATTGATACGCATTTGCATTTGTTTAATGAGGATTATGATATTGATGAGGTTATAAGTAGGGCAAGGGATGCTGGGGTTAAGTATTTAATTGTTAGTGGTAGTGATTTGGTTGATAATAAGTTTAATGAAAAACTTCTTGATACTTATGATAATGTTTTTTTAAGTGTTGGTTATCATCCTAGTTGTGCTTTAGATGTTAGTGATGAGGATTTGAATTATTTGGAAGATTTAATTAAGCTTGATAGGGTGGTTGCAATTGGGGAGATTGGTCTTGATTATCATTATGGTAAGGATGATAGGGATAAGCAGATTGAACTTTTTAGATTTCAACTTGATCTTGCTGCTAGATATAATCTTCCTGTTGTTATTCATACACGTGATGCTTTTCTTGATACATATAATATTTTAAAGGAATATAATCTTAAGGGTGTTATTCATTGTTTTTCTGGTAGTGTTGAAGTTGCTAAAAAGTATTTGTCTTTGGGGTATTATTTGGGTATTGGTGGTGTTGTTACTTTTAAGAATAGTAAACTTAAGGATGTTGTTAAGGAAATTGGTCTTAGTAAGATTGTTTTAGAGACTGATTCTCCTTATTTGTCTCCTTATAGAGGTGAGGTTAATGAGCCTTGTAATGTGAGGTATATTTGTGATTTTATTTCTGAATATTTGGGGATTAGTTTTGATGAGGTTTCATTGGTAACTACTGGTAATGCTTGTCGTTTGTTTGACTTAGATGTTTATTTGTGATAGAATTTTAATTACTTGGAGGTGGCCAGTTTGGCAAAGAAGAGTAAATTAAGACGTAATATTATACCTAAGTTATTATCAGGTGTTTTATATGTCTTTGGTATTGTTTTTATTTGTGCTGGGGTAGTAGGAATTATGAGTTTGGATAATCAAACTTTTAAAGATACTAAGGCATTAAATAATAATTTGGGTAAGACTGTTTCTACTAAGGAACTTGTGGATTCTTTTCAAAAGTTAGATAAAAAGACTTTGTCTCCGGTTATGTATAGTAGTTTTGAGGATGCTGTTTATAATTCTAAGTATTATCCTACTAGTTTTGTGGGCAAGCTTGTGCATTATGGTCCGGATTGTCCAGAGTGTGGAGGTCATTTAGGATGTAATGGTCAAGATGCTAGAAATGGTAATATTTATTATAATGATAGTGAATATGGTAAACTTAGGATTGTTGCGATGAGTTCTACTATACCTTGTGGTAGTGTTATTAGAATTAATGTTAGTGCTTATGATCCTGATGGAATGTATGCGATTGTTCTTGATAGAGGTGTTGATGGCAATATGGTTGATCTTTTAAAAACTAGTGCTAGAGCGAGTTCTCCTGTGTCAAGTGTAAACAATGTTACATTTGATATTGTAAGATATGGTTATTAAAACGCGTAAAAAACGCGTTTTTTTGTTTTTTTGTGATAAAATTATGAAAAAATTCCAAAAAAAATATTGATTTTTGTGTTTTGATATTGTACTATTGTTATAGTAAAGGAGGAAAGTTATGGAAATGAAAGAAAATAGTCAAAAGAAAGTACTACTATCAGTTCTTGGTGTTGCAATTCTTGTAGTTGCTGTAATCGGTATATCATTTGCTGCTTATTCTACTACATTTAAGAGTGATGCTAACTCAATTTCTACTGGTACTATTATGGTTAGTTATACTGAATCTAACAATGTAATTAATATACCAGATGCAATGCCTACTAGTGATGCTATTGGTTCTGCATTAAGTGGTGCTGGAAAAACTTTTGATTTTACAGTTTCTACTAAGGCTACTAATGCTTTAACTGTACCTTATACAATTACTTTAACACCAGATGCTAATAATTCTCTTAAGAATGATGAAGTTAAAGTATATTTAACAAAAGGTGGAGTTGCAGTTAGTGAAACACCTGCTACTGATGCTAAGACTGTATCTGCTCTAGCTCCTAGTGATGGACGTGCTGGTTCATTTGTATTACATACTGATTCAGATGTATATACTAAAACTGGAGAAGAAGCTAAAACTAGTAGTTATGTTCTTAGAATGTGGGTTGCTGAAAATGTTGCTGTAGATAATACAACTTCAAAAACTTATAAGGCAAAAGTTAATGTTGACTCTGCCGTAACTCCAATTGCTTAATAATAATTGGAAGTATATTTTAAAATTATGAAAGGAGACATTTATGGAAAATAACAATAAAAAGACTCTAATTTTATCAATTGTTGGTATATTAGTTTTAGTTATTGCTGTTGTTGGAGTTTCGTTTGCAATGTATTCATTTACTGGTACTGGTACTAAGGATAACGTAATTACTACTGGTACTGTTACAATGAACTTCAAAGCTGGTACTAATAACTTTACAGTTTCTAATAAATATCCAATGAGTGATGCTAAGGGTGTTGCACAAACTGATGCTAAGGCTGATTTTGGTGTAACTGCTACTTGGGGTACTGCTCAAATGAATATCAAATATGATTTAGCTGTATCTGATATTACTGCAGGTGCTACTTTGACTGAAGATTATGTTAAAATTGCACTTTTAGATGGTACTGGTAAAGTTATAGTTGGTAATACTAAAGGAGCTGCTTCTTTAACTTCTGGTGTTACTATTGGTTCACTTAAGACTACTGCTGCTCCTAATGGTTTATTAACTGAATATGGTTTAACTGGTGGTACTCTTACTACAAGTGGTCAAACTGATAATTATAAAGTATTAGCTTATGTAGCTGATAATTATAAATTACCTACAGCTACTGATACTACTGGAGAAAATGCTACTACTGATGCTTCTAAAGGTACTACTCAAACTAAGACAACTGGATCTGAAACATTTAGTTTCAAAATTACTGTTAAAGCTGTTCAAGCTTAATAGTGAGATAAAGACTTCTTCGGAAGTTTTTTTTTGTCAATTATGATTTTCTTTTTGTTTTTTTCTTTTAAATTTATTTTATTTGTGGTAGTATATTAGTATAAGTATAATAGTAGGTGATTCTAATGAAAGAAGATAAGGATAAGTTTCCTTTTGAGGAGAGGAAAGTTGCTGATAATGTTGCGGATGAGATTTTAACTGTTAATAAGGATGATGAGTCTAGAAAGTATTTTTGGTTAATTTTGTTGTTTTTGATTTGTTTAATATTTTTAGTAGCTTCTATTTCTTTTGCTGTTTTTGATACTTATTATGATGGTGGTAAGAAGAATTTGATTGATGTTGGTGTGGATGTTGTTATTGATGATAATGGTGATAATGATAATCCTTCTGATAATAAAAAGCCTAGTAATGGGGATAATAATACTGATAATAAAAAGCCTTCTAATAATAATCGTAATCCTGTTAGACCTATTGATCCTACTATTGGGTCTGTATTGTTCTCTTTTAATGAAGGTTCTAATTACATAAATATGAATAATGTTTTACCTACTAGTGATGCTGTTGGTAAAAAACTTACTGGTGATAAGGAATATTTTGATTTTAATGTTTCTTCTAAAATTAAGAAAAAAAAGGGTAGTATTGTTTATGAAATATCTCTTGTTCCTATTGCTGGTAATACTATAAAGCAAAGTGATGTTAGAGTTAATCTTACTGAAAATGGTAAGGAAGTTTCTGTTTTAGATAGTAAGGTTAATAATTTTAGTAGTTTACCTAATAGTTCTTATCGTAAAGGTGCTAAGGTTATTTATAGGAATGTTGTTAATTCTAAGTTTAGTGGAGATTATGTGTTTAGAATGTGGCTTTCTTCTAAGGCTAATATTGGTAGTAAGCCTTTAAGTTTTGCTTGTAAGGTTGTTGTTGATGCTTATTATAGATAGTCTAGAAAGGGTTGGTTTATGTGAAGAATGTTATTAATAGAATTTTAAAGATTATATCTTCTGCTGTATTTGTTGTTTTAGTTTTATTAATTGCTTTGATAGTTATATATATTGTTAGAGTTAATTTTCTTGCTAGTAATGATAAATTAGGAGATGTTAAGATTAACTTTTATACTATTCTTACTCAAAGTATGTATCCTACTATTAAGGCTGGGGATATAGTAATTACTTATAAAGAGGATAATGATAAGTATAATGTTGGAGATGTTATTACTTTTATTTCTGATAAGAATGGTGGTATAACTGTTACTCACCGTGTTCAAGAGATTTTTAATGTTAATAATTCTTATTCTTATAGGACTAAGGGTGATAATAATAATACTGCTGATAGTGAGGTTATTGGTGGTGATAATGTTTTAGGAAAGGTTTTGATTAAGATTCCTAAGGCTGGTTATATTCAACAATTTTTAGTTAGTAAGACTGGTTGGATTGCTGTTGTTATTTTACCATGTTTAGGTGTTGTTATTTATGATATTCTTAAACTTATTAGAAATGTTGCTTCTAGGGGTAAGAATTTAGTTAAAAAAGATGATAGGACTGAGGAAGCGAGAAAGAAATTAAAAGAGGTGGTAGAGGATGATGAGGAATGATTTTGATACTAGAACATCTGATATGACTTTTCAGGAGGAGGTTCCTGAAAGTGAACTTCATAGTAAACTTGGAACATCTGATATTATTTATGTTGATAATGGTGTTAGGATTAGGCGAACTAGGTTTTTGATAGTACTTGCTATTATTCTTATTTTACTTTCTGTTATATCGGCGTTTTTTGGATTTGCTTATTTAGATAAGGATGCTAATAATAATGCTGGTATTGTTACTAAGTATGATTTGTTTGTTACGCATTCTAATAGTGATTATGGAGGCTCAATTAAGTCTTTTACGAAATATAATAGTCTTGATAATGCTTTTGCTTATGATTTTTCTGTTAGTAATAATAATCCAGTTAGTTTAAAGTATTCTGTTGATATTGAAAATACTAATTTTAATGCTGTTAATGATATTTCTTTAATTAATTATGCTTTGTATAGAAATGATAATGTTGTTTCTGAGGGCAATTTGAAGAATTTGGTTGTTAATAATGTTTATAGTACTAGTATTGGGACTAATGGTTCTGATAAGTATGTTCTTAAGATTTGGAGTTCTAAACTTGGTAATACTTTAAATTTTGGATTTAAAGTTAATATAGATGTTTAAGGAGGTTATATTTATGAAAGAATTTTTTACTGATTTTTTAACTGTTCTTGCTAATAGTATTATGATTATTTGTTTTGCTTTTATGTCTTTTTTACTTCTTGCTAATTTCTTTCATTATAAGGAAGTAAATTATAGTTATACTACTGATTTGAAGGATAATATTAAGTATCAGGAATATAATAAGATTTTAAAAAATGTTGATAAGAAGATGAATTCTGTGGATTATAAGGATCCTAGTTATAGTACTACTGCTAAGCCTATTCATGCTTATTATGAAGCTTGTGTTAGTTCTTTAAAGAAGGGTACTTTTGCTAAAATTGCTGATAAAAGTGGCGTAACTGCTTTGGATGTGTATAATGCTAATAATGAGATTCTTAAGAATTATAATAGTTCATGTATTTTTACTATTCCATATAACATAAGTAATATTTATGGTTTGAAGAATGTTAATAAGACTTTTGTTCCTGTTAAAAAGATTACTGATCAAAAGGCTGATATTATCATTGATAATGCTGAATATTTAACTGATTCTGGACTTGGAAATAGTTCTTATAGCTTTGTTACTGATGTTACTAGATCTACTATTTATAATAAAGTTAGTAATGAACTTGATCTTACTATTGATAATTATAGAATGATTGCTTATCTTCTTGATGATGTTGCTAATTGGTATGTTAGTGAATATGGAGGTAATAGTTAATGAAAGATATATTATGTAAGTTTTTTGGATTTTTTAAGTATATTTTACTTGTTGTTGCTTTTGGTTTAGTCTTTTATTGTATAAATGTTACTTATGCAAGACTTGAAAAGCCTTTGAGTGATGCAATTAATGTGTTTATTCCTTTTGGTTTTGTACTTCTTATGTTTATAATTACTTTAATTGTTAAAAGTAAATCTGTGGGTAAAAATTTATTATTTAATTTTGTATCTGTATTTGTGTTTTTGATAACTATTGTTGTTTGTCTTAGAGCAATATTTGATACTAATATGATTTTATATTATCGTTATGGTATTAATTTTAATCCAGCATATTTTTCTGATAATTTGTCAATGATAGAGTCTATGCTTTATATGATTGGTGGTGCTAATGTTTTATTATTAATATGTGATATTTTTAATAAAAAACCTAAGTCTAAAAAAGTTGTTAGTGAAGATATTGGTAAAGTGGAAAAAGATAATGAGAAAAAAGATAGTGAAAAGTCTGTTAAAAAGAGCGAATCTAAAGATGATGAGAAGGATGAAGAGTAATTGCTTTATTCTTTTTTTCTTGGTAAAATATTGTTGGTGAGTTTATGAGTGATTTTAATTTTAAGAAAAAATATGGTCAAAATTTTTTAGTTGATGTTAATATTGTTAATAAGATTGTTAGTGATATAGATGTTTTACCTAATTCACTTGTTATTGAAATTGGTTGTGGTGATGGTAGGCTTACTAAGGTTTTGTGTGAAAAGTTTGATAAGGTTTTAGGTTATGAGATTGATCTTGAGGTGAAGAAGAGACTTTTGTTTAATTTGTCTTGTTTTGATAATGTTGAGGTTATATTTGATGATTTTTTAAATAGAAATGTTCTTGATGATTTGTCTAATATCTCTTATGAACATTTATATGTTATTGCTAATTTGCCTTATTATATAACTACTCCGATTATTGAGAGACTTATTTCTTTTGATATTTCTTTTGAACTTATTAGGATTATGGTTCAAAAGGAGGTTGGAGATAGATTTTGTGCTAGGGTTGGTACTAAGGAATATGGCTCTTTTACTGTTTTTCTTAATTATAATTTTGATGTAAAGAAAAATTTTGTTGTTAGTAGGAATTGTTTTTTTCCTAGACCTAATGTTGATAGTGTTATTGTTTCTTTGATGTCTAAGGATAAGTTATTTGTTTCTGATAAGGAATTGTTTTATAAGCTTGTTTATGATAGTTTTAAGTTTAAGCGAAAGACTCTTAGAAATAATCTTAAGGGATATGATTTGGATGTTGTTTCTAAGGTTTTAGAAAAGCATGGTTTTGATTTAAGTGTTCGTGCTGAACAGATTAGTGTTGATATTTTTTGTGAAATTTCTAATGAACTTAGCATATAATTAGTAGGAGGCTGATTATATGCTTTTTAATATTGGAGACTTTGTTACTAGGAAATCTTATAATAATGATATGGTATTTAAGATTAAGAGTATTTCTGGTAATGTTGTTATTTTAGAAGGTGTTAATGTAAGATTGCTTGCAGATGCTGATATTGAAGATTTGGTTATTTGTGAGGATTGTAAGGAGGATATTACTAAGGAAGATAGGACTTTATTTAGTAATATGAATGATTTTTTGGAGCTTAATAGGGATCATTATTTTTATCTTCCTGGTAAGGTTTTACATATAGATGCTGATAAGGATTATCTTAATAGATGTATAAAGTTTTATAAGGATATGAATATTGTTTGTTATGGGGTTGTTAGTTCTGAAGATAAAATTTTTTCTAAGGTTAAGGATTATTTGTCAGAGATAAGGCCTGATGTTTTGGTTATTACTGGTCATGATGCTTATTATGATAGTAATAATGGTGATTATACTGAGGTTTCTAATTATAAGAATAGTAAGAATTTTATTAAGGCTGTTGCTGCTGCTAGGGAGTATGAGAAAGATCATGAGAAACTTATTATTATAGCGGGGGCTTGTCAGTCTGATTATGAGGAGCTTATTAAGGCTGGCTCTAATTTTGCTTCTAGTCCTAGGAGAATTAATATTCATGCTCTTGATCCGGCAATTATTGCTTCTTCTGTGTGTTTATCTAATAAGAATGAACCTATTGATTTGATGAAGATTTTGTCTAGGACAAAGTATGGTAAGGATGGAATAGGGGGAATTATTACTAATGGTACTATGTATGTGGGGTATCCTAGATGATTGATATGGTTAAAAATAGGGTGGTTAAGTATTTAGGTAAAGATGTGATGTTTAGATATAATGGTAGTAGGAATCAAGTCGAGGAGTTTTCTGGTAGAATAATTAATTGTTATAAATATATTTTTATTATTGATACTGATACTATTGTTAGATCTTTTTCGTATTCTGATGTTCTTATTGGGGTTTTGGAAATAGACATTTAGTTGTTTTTTGCTGTTTTACTATGATTTGTGGTAATTTTCGTTATAAATAGTGTCAAATCTATTGACTTTTATCTTTTTAATAATATAAAATTGTAGTAGAAGCAGTTTGCTTTTAAAAAGGAGGATTGTAGATGAAAATTACATCAGTAAACGTACGTAAGATTGAAAAGGAAGGATCTCGTATGAAGGGAATTGCATCAGTTTTAATTGATGATTGTTTTGCAGTACATGATATTCGTATCATAGAAGGTGATAATGGGTTATTTATCGCTATGCCAAGTAGAAAGACTTCTACTGGAAGTTATAGGGATATAGCACATCCAATCAATCCTGAAACACGTACATTATTTGAAGAAGCTATTTTAGAAGCATATAAAACTGCGGAAGAATAGGAATTAACACCTTAGGGTGTTTTTTTGTGTATACTTTTCTTTTTTTTGCATATAGTTTGTTAGGAGGAAGATTATGGATAAATATGCAGAAAATATTAGTTATAATCATGGTATTAGTATTAATGAAAGGAAACTTGTTTATATTACTGGAGTGAATAAGATAGAAAGTTTTGATGAGGAAGAATTCTTGCTTGATACTAATATGGGGTATTTGGTAATTAAGGGAAATGGTCTTGAGATTGTTAGGTTAGATACTAAGGATGGTATTGTTTCTATTAAGGGGAATGTTGACAGTTTTTCTTATTTTGATAATATTAAGAAGGGTACAAAGAGTTCTTTGTTTGATAAGTTGTTTAAGTGATTTTAAGTGAACAGGTTTTCTCTTTTATATTTAGTTTTATATGGGGGATTTTGTATTGCTTTTTGTTTAAATTGTTTAAGAGATATTTAATTTATTCTAGATATATGTTGCTTTGTAATTGTGTGTTTAATTTTGTTATGTGTATTTTGTTTTTTCTAGGTATTATTTTTATAAATTATGGTGTTTTTCATATATATATGTTATTGTTTTTTGTGTTTGGTTTTATTTTTTCTTGGAATATATTTAGACATTTATAGTGTCAAGTATGTTCTTTTTTTGTCGTGTTACTTGAAAAAATATGGTTCTTTTGTTAATATTTATTATGAGATAGTGTAAGGGTGGTGAGATATATGGCTAAGAAAAGTTCTAAGAAACTTAAAAGAAAAAGAGTTAAGCGTATTATTCTTGTTACTTTGTTGTGTCTTGGAATTAATGCATATGTTTTGTACTCTGTGGGTTCTATTTTGAAGGATGTTCACACTATGAAGAATGAGGATAAGGAACTTAATGTTAAACTTGATGATTTGAAAGAGGAAGAGGAAGTTCTTAAATCTGAGGTTAAGAAGTTAAAGGATCCAGTTTATGTTGCTAAGTATGCTAGAGAAAAGTTTTTGTATTCTGGTGATAATGAGTATATTATTAGGATGAAATAATAACTTAAGGTTATTATTTTTCTATTGATTATTAATATGTTTTGATGTATTATATTTTTTTGATGAGTGGTGATTGTTTTGAAGGATGTTAATAAGTTTTTGATTAGTATTTTAGAAAAGGATGATGTTATTGTACTTGGATGTTCTGGAGGACCGGATTCTATGGCTCTTATGGATGTTCTTTTAAAGCTTCGAAAGAAGTTAAATCTTTCTATTATTTGTGCTCATGTTAATCATAAGCTTCGTGTTGAAAGTGATGATGAAATGGTTTGGCTTGAGGGTTTTTGTAAGGAAAATAATGTTGTTTTTGAAAAGATGATTATTAATAATTATGGTGATGATAATTTTCATAATGAGGCAAGAAATTTTAGATATAATTTTTTTGAGGGTCTTGTTCATAAATATGGTGCTAAATATTTGATGACGGCTCATCACGGTGATGATTTAATGGAAACTATTCTTATGAGAATTGTTAGAGGTTCTACGCTAGGGGGTTATGCTGGTTTTAGAAAGATTTCTTGTCATGGTGATTATTCTATAGTTCGTCCTCTTGTGTATATGACTAAGGATGAGTTACTTAATTATGATAAGGATAATGGTATTGCTTATGTTGTTGATAAGTCTAATTTTTCTGATAAGTATACTCGTAATAGGTATCGTAAGGAAGTGTTACCTTTTTTAAAACGTGAGGATAGTAATGTTCATTTAAAGTTTCTTAAGTATAGTGAGTTGCTTTTTGAATGTGATGATTATTTGAACTGTTTGACTAATGATTTTGTTAAGACTTTGTATAATGATAAGTGTATTGATATTAATAAATTTAAGGCTCTTGATAGTGTTATTCAGAGTAAACTTATTAATAAGCTTTTAGAATCTTTTTATGAGGATGACATGATTCTTATTACTGATGTTCATACTGATTTGATTAAGTCTCTTGTTTATTCTAATCGTGCTAATAGTAGTATTTATTTACCTAATGCTGTTAAGGTTTTTAAGAGTTATGATAAGATTTTTTTTAAGAGGGAAACTGAACAGATTGATAATTATGAGATTGAGTTATTAGATTATGCTAATTTACCTAATGGTAAGAATATAAAGGTTGTTGAGGATTCTTTGATTAATAACAATAATTATTGTAGGCTTAGTTGTCGTGATGTTGTTTTACCTCTTCATGTTAGAACTAGGAAGTCTGGCGATAAGATGAAGGTTAAGGGTCTTAATGGCTCTAAGAAGATAAAGGATATTTTTATTGATAGTAAGGTTCCTATGAGTCAAAGGGATTTGTGGCCTGTGGTTGTGGATTCTACTGATAAGATAGTTTGGCTACCTGGTTTAAAAAAATCTAAGTTTGATGTTCAAAAGGATGAAAAGTGTGATATAATACTTAGGTATTATTAGAAGGAGGAATTATGGTTAAAAAAGATAATAAGAAAAATTTTATATCATATGGGTTAATTTTTTGTTTCTTTATTGCTGTGTTTTTAGTTTTTAATTCTCTTGGTAGTAAAGATAATAATTTGACTTATGATGAATTTATGAAAGATTTAAATAGTGGTAAGGTTACTGAGCTTACTCTTACTCCTAAACAAACTTCTGCTGTGTATGAAATAAATGGTAAACTGGAAGGTTATAGTAAAAATGAAGAGTTTACTATTAAGGTTCCTTATTCAGATAGTGTTGTTTCTGAAATACTTAAGGTTGCTGACAGTGAGAATTTGAAGGTTAATGTTAATAAGGATCCTGAGGGGACTTCTATTTGGAAGGTTATTATTAATTTTTTACCTTTTGTACTTTTGGTAGGATTTGCATTTTATTTTCTTACTAGACAAGTTGGTGGTGCTAATAAATCGTTTGATTTTGGTAAGAGTAAGGCTAAGCTTCATTCTGATAAGGATAAAGTTACTTTTGATAATGTTGCTGGTCTTGTTGAAGAAAAGTATGAGGTTAAGGAACTTATTGATTTCTTAAAGAATCCTAAGAAGTTTCAAAAACTTGGTGCTAGAATACCTAAGGGCGTGCTTTTAGTTGGTCCTCCGGGAACTGGTAAGACTTTACTTGCTCGTGCTGTTGCTGGTGAGGCTAATGTACCTTTCTATTATATAAGTGGTTCTGATTTTGTGGAATTATTTGTTGGTGTTGGTGCTAGTCGTGTTCGTGATATGTTTAAGCAAGCTAAGCAAACTGCTCCATGTTTAATATTTATTGATGAAATAGATGCTGTTGGTCGTCAACGTGGTACTGGACTTGGTGGAGGTCATGATGAAAGAGAACAAACTCTTAATCAACTTCTTACTGAAATGGATGGTTTTGGTGCTAATGAGGGTATAATAATTATTGCAGCGACTAATAGACCTGATGTGCTTGATCCTGCTCTTCTTAGACCTGGTAGGTTTGATAGGCAAGTTACTGTATCTCTTCCTGATGTTGGTGAAAGAGAGGCTATTTTAAAGGTTCATGCTAAGAATAAAGTTTTAGCTAAGAATGTTACTTTGAAATATCTTGCTAATAGGACGTCTGGTTTTAGTGGTGCTGATCTTGAAAATTTACTTAATGAAGCTGCTCTTCTTGCTGTTAGACGTGATAAGACTGAGATTACTATGAGTGAAATTGATGAGGCTCATGATCGTGTGTTAATGGGTCCTGCTAAAAAGAGTAGAAAAGTTAGTGAAAAGGATAAGAAAATTACTGCTTATCATGAGGCTGGACATGTAGTTGCTGGTATGAAACAAGAAAATTCTAATATTGTTCAAAAGGTTACTATTATTCCTCGTGGTATGGCTGGTGGTTATACTAATATTCAAAGTGCTGAAGAAAAGATGCATACTACTAAAAATGAACTTACTGAAACTATTTGTACTTTCTTGGCTGGGCGTGTTGCAGAACAACTTATTTTTGATGATATAACTACTGGAGCAGAAAATGATATTGAACGTGCTACTAAGATTGCTCGTGCTATGGTATGTGAATATGGTATGAGTGAACTAGGACCTGTTCAACTTGAACAAAGTGAATCTAGTGTATTCTTAGGAAGAGATTATAATAAGTCACGTAATTTCTCTGATCAAGTGGCATTTGAAATTGATCAACAAATTAGAAAGATTATTGATGAGTGTTATGCTAAGACTGAAAAGATTCTTAAGGATAATAAAGATCTTCTTGATTTGATTGCTACTAATCTTGCTAAATATGAAACTCTTACTAAAGAACAAATTGAGTATTTAGTGGAACATGGTCATATGAGGGAAGAGGAAGAAGAGAGTGAAGATTTTTCTCTTAATGAACTTAAGGAACTTGCAAAGGCTAAGGGAATTAAGGGTTATTCTAAGATGAGTAAAGAAGCTTTGAAAGAAGTTGTTTTAGATGATGATAATGAGGATTAGTCCTCTTTTTTCTTGACTTTTTATTTATTAGTGATATTATTAATTTACATTTGTTTGGAGTTGTATTTATGATGTTATGGTGGTATGAATGTGGCTTTCATTTTGAGAATTTTGGAAAATGATTGATAATATAAATGTTAATAAGAGTAAGGTTTTAGTTAAGAGGTGATAGTGTGTTTAAGATTGGAAATGTTGAGATAAAGAATAGAATTGTTTTTGCTCCGATGGCAGGGGTTTCTAATATTAGTTTTAGGACTATTATAAAAGAAATGGGAGCTGGTCTTATATATTCTGAAATGGTTAGTTCTATGGGAATTGTGTATGGTAGTTCTAAGACTATTGATTTGATTAATTTTAATGAGGATGAACGTCCTATTAGTATTCAGATATTTGGTAATGATGTTGATTCTTTTGTTAAGGCTGCTAGGTATATTGAGGAAAATTATCATCCGGATATTATTGATATTAATATGGGGTGTCCTGTTCCTAAGATTGCTTTGAAGAGTCAGGCTGGTAGTGCTCTTTTGAAGCATCCTGAAAAGATTGGGGAGATTGTTTCTAAGGTTGTTTCTGCGGTTAGCATTCCTGTTACTGTTAAGATTCGTAGTGGTTGGGATAGTGCTTCAATAAATGCTTGTGAGGTTGCTAAGAGGTGTGAAGAAGCTGGTGCTAGTGCTATTGCTATTCATGGTAGGACTAGGGCACAGGGTTATAGTGTTAAGGCTGATTGGGATATTATTAAAGATGTTAAAGAATCTGTTAGTATTCCTGTTATTGGAAATGGTGATGTTAAGACTATTTATGATGCTAAACGTATGCTTGATGAGACTGGTGTTGATGCTGTTATGATTGGACGTGCTACTTTAGGGAATCCATGGTTTATTAAGGAATGTGTTTCTTATGTTGAGGATGGTGAGATTATTCCATTACCTAGTATTTCTGATAAACTTGATATGATTAAGAAACATTATTTGCTTCTTAAAAAATATAATAATGAGAAGGTGGCTCTTCTTGAAATTAGGATGCATGCTCTTTGGTATATTAAGGGTATTTCTGGTGTTAAAAAATATAAGAGTATGATTACTAATTGTTCTAGTGAAAGTGAGTTTTTTGAGGTTATTGATTCTATTAGAAGGGATGCTGATTTTTAGTATTTCTTTTTTTGTGTTATAATGGTTATTGTAGAGAGGGTTGATACTTATTATGGATAATTATCAAGGAGAGAAATTTTTACTTAAACTTTATGATAGAGATCTTTATAATAAAGAGTCTGTTAAGCATTCTAGTGATGTTTCTGATAATAAGTTTGAGGCTGTTAGAAAGTATTTGGATAGACTTGATGGTTCTAAAAAGGCTTTTAGTAGAGATAAGCAAGGGGCTGTTAAGTATTTAAAGAATAGATATTATGATAAATATGTTATTGGTGCTGAGGATATTCCTGTTAGTTATTTGGAGAAGAAAAGAAAAATGTGTGAGGATCGTGGCGTTACTTATTCTAAGAAGGCTGTTGTTAATAGGGTTATTCGTAATCAAAAAAGAACGTTTGATAGATGGTTAGATTATTTAATGAGTGATGATATTGATTATCCTATGTGGGTTAGGTATTGGGCTTTTCAAGGAATGGTTAAGTTAGGGCATTTTGATTTTTCTAAACATAGTTTTTCTAGAAGAGGAAAGAATACACCTTATTCTTTTGCTAAGTTTAATGAAGAAGCTCTTAGGATGAGTATGGATCTTGTTATGAATTATTATTCTTATGGTGATAGTGTTTCTGATTCGGAACTTGATGAATTGGTTTTGAATGGCAATTTTGGTAAAATTTATGCTAGGTGTTTGTGGACTTGTGAAGATAAGTTTATGGAATTTACTAAAGAATCTTTTTCTGGAGTGTGGAAATTTTATGAATGTGGTTCTAACTCTGAGAAGTTATTTTCTGATATTGATGGTAAGTTTACTTCTTGGTGTATAGATGATGAAGTTGTTTCTAGTGATTATCTTGATTCTTCAGATGTGTATGTTTATTATACTAAGGATTCTGATGGTGATTTTACTATGCCGAGGATTGCTGTTGTAGTTGAGGATGGAGAAATTACTGAGGTGAGGGGTATTAGTGATATGGAACAAAATGTTGAACCTGAATTTTTTGATATAGTTGAGGAAAAACTTGGTGAGTTTTATCATGATAAGAAATTTGATAATATGCTTAGAGATATGAGGAGAGTTTATAATATTATTTCTAGTGATGAGGTTTCTGCCAATGATCTTAAGTTTATTTATGAGGTTGATTCTAATATTAATTGTTTTGGTAGAGATAAGGATTTTGAAATTGCTAGATTTTTGAGGACTAGGGATAAGAAGAAGGATTATGGTGCTATGTATGGATGTCCTAGTTCTCTTGTTGGGGATTCTTATTCTGATTTGTTTAAGGATATTTATTTGTATTTAGGTGATATTGTTATTGATGATGATGTTTTACCTGAGAAATTTCATTGTCCTGCGATTGTTTTGGGTAATTTTGAAGCTCCTTATTTAAATAGTTCGAGTGGTTTGGAAAGTTTATATTATGTTAAGAATGATTTGATTGTTAGTAGTATTTCTGATGGTAGTGGTTTTTTGGGACTTCATGGTGTTGGTGGTAAAATATATTGTGGGGATCTTCATTTATCTAGAAAGAGATTATGATTTTTTTCTTGACAAAGTTGTTTTTAAGTGTTAGATTATATTCATAAATTGATGAAGCAGATGCTTTGCATGGGTATTTATTGATACTATTTATAGAGAGTTAGGGTGTGCTGGAACCTAATAATAGTCTTTAAATATTTAAAACTGTGGAGATGGCTGTGGCCCGGGTAATCCGTTATAATTTTGAGATATCAGTTAATGATAAGAAAGGTGGTACCGCGTTTGTTCGTCCTTTTGTCATTAACTTTTTTATTTGAAGGAGGAATTTATTATGAGACAATTTAGTGAACAAGAGTTGATTAGAAGGGAAAAAGCTAAGAATTTGGCTTCAATGGGTATTGATCCTTTTGGACATAGTTTTGATGTGACTTCTAATTCTAAAGAGATTAAGGATAAGTATAGTGAAATGAGTGCAGAAGAACTTGAAGGAATGGAAGTTCCTGTTGTTATTGCTGGACGTATTATGACTAAGAGAGGTAAGGGGAAAGCTGGTTTTATTAATGTTCAAGATAAGTTTGGTCAAATTCAAGTTTATGTTAAGATTGATAATATTGGTGAGGAAGCTTATGAAATTTTTAAGAAAAGTGATCTTGGTGATATAGTTGGTATTACTGGTACTGTTATGAGAACGCATATGGGGGAACTTACGGTTCGTGCTACTAAGTATGAACATTTGGTTAAGGCTCTTCGTCCTCTTCCTGAAAAGTTTCACGGACTTGTTGATACTGAGGAAAGATTTAGAAGAAGATATGTTGATTTGATTATGAATGAAGAAGCTCGTAAGGTTGCTTTTATGAGACCAATGATTATTAGATCTATTCAAAATTATTTAGATAAACTTGGTTATACTGAGGTTGAAACTCCTATTTTAGGTACTATTTTAGGAGGTGCTGCTGCTAGGCCTTTTGTTACTCATCATAATACTTTAGATATTGATATGTATCTTCGTATTGCTACTGAACTTCCACTTAAAAGATTGTTAGTTGGAGGAATGGATGCTGTTTATGAAATAGGTAGAATTTTTAGAAATGAGGGAATGGACAAGAATCATAATCCAGAATTTACTACTATTGAACTTTATAAGGCTTATTCTGATTTAGATGGTATGATGGAACTTACTGAAAATATTATTGGTAATGCTGCGATGGAAGTTCTTGGTACTTATGATATAAAATGGCGTGGTCATGAGATTAGTTTAAAACCTAAGTTTAAGAGACTTCATATGGTTGATGCTATTCGTGAAAAGACTGGTATTAATTTCTTTGATGATATGAGTTTTGAAGATGCTAAGAAACTTGCTTTGGAACATGATATTGAGGTTGAAGATCATTTTGATTATGGTCATATTGTTAATGCTTTCTTTGAAAAGTATGTTGAAGAAACTATAATTGACCCTACTTTTATAATTGGTCATCCAACATCTATTAGTCCTCTTGCTAAAAAAGATCCTAAGGATCCTAGATTTACTCAAAGATTTGAACTTTTCATTGTTGGTGGAGAGTATGCTAATGCCTTTACTGAACTTAATGATCCTATTGATCAATATGAAAGATTTGAGGCTCAAGTAAAGGAAAAGAATTTGGGCAATGATGAGGCTAACGAAATGGATTTAGACTTTGTTGAGGCTCTTGAATATGGTATGCCACCTGCTGGTGGAATGGGTATGGGAATTGATAGACTTGTTATGATGCTTACTGGTTGTGAAACTATTCGTGAGGTTATATTGTTTCCTACTATGAAGAAGAAGGATTAATTTAGAGATAATTTTGTTTATCTCTTTTTTTGTTTATTTTTTCTTTTTTTTGTGAGAAATTCTTGAAAAAATGGGGTTTTTTTGCTTTTTTTCTTTATTTTTTGTGATAAAAGTGTAATAATTATATTAGGAGGTAAAGAAATGAAAAAGAACAATTTATTTAAAGCTGTAGGAATAGTAATTCTAATTTATATCTTGATGTCTTGGATTGTACCTATTATTTATAGTGTTGCTGGGATTGATGGAGAAGTTTCTTATCAAATTGGATTTGTTTCAATCTTATCAGTATTACTTGAAACATTTTCTGGTTTTGGAACTGTAATATTATATGTTCTTTTGGTCGGAGCATTTTATGGTGTTCTTAAGGCTACTGGAGCATATGATAAGCTTATGGAGTTATTATCTTCTAAGGCTAATGGTAGAGAAAAAGGTGTTTTAATTGGTATTATAGTTTTAATGGCTGTTATTTCATCTATTTCTGGACTTGATTTAGGGCTTTTAGTTGTATTTCCAATTTTAATTAGTCTAATTGTTAAAATGGGATATGACAAATTAGTTGCTCTTAGTGCTACTTTGGGTGCTACTGTTATAGGTATGTATGGTGCTACTTTTGCTGGTACTTTATATGGTCTTAATAATACTGTTTTAAATCTTAAAACTTTTGATCAATTTATACCTAAATTAATTTTCTTAGTAGTAGGTGTAGTTGGTTTGGTATTCTTTGTACTTATGTATTGTAAGAAGAAGAATTTCAAACTTGGTGTTTCTGAAAATGAGGAAGTACTTTATTCTAGTAAAGATAGACTAGTTGTTACTATACTTGCTGCTATATTAGGTGGTTTAGGAGTTCACAGATTTTATGTTGGTAAGGTTAAAACTGGTATTTTATACTTATTAACAGGTGGGATTTTTGGAATTGGTTATTTAATCGATTTGATTATGGTTGTTTGTGGAGCATTTACTGATAAGGAAGGTAAGATTATTTATTTCTGGACAGATGCGGAAAAACAAGCTAAAAAGGCTAACTCTAAAGCTAAGAAAGATTCTAAGAAATCTAATAAGAGTGAGGTTAAAGATAGTTCTAAGTCTAGCAATAAAAAGGTTGCTGCTGTTAAGAAAAATAACAAGGAAAAGAAAGAACGCACTGCTCTTCCAGCATTAATTATTGTTGGAATAGTTATGTTATTATTCTTTGTTGGTACTACTTCATGGGAAGGAATTTTTGGTTCTAATTGGTTTAGTAGTGCTCATGAATCTTGGACTGGTTTCAAGATTGGTGGATTTGATATTTTGAATAAATTATTTGGTGGAGTAGATGCATTTGGTTCATGGAATACTCCGGTTAGATTCCAAGTTTATTCAATGATATTAATAGTAGCTATGGTAATTCTTGCTATTGTTTATAGAACAAAAGCTGATGAATGTTTTGAAGGTTTTGTTGATGGTATTAAGTCTTTTGTAGTACCAGCAATGCTTACTATTCTTGCTTGTAGTTTATTTGTATTTATTTACTACAATCCAGTACTTACTCCAGTTTCTTCATTACTTCTTGGAAAAGATTTTAATGTTGCTCTTACTGGTATATATACTATTATAAATAGTGTATTCTATGTTGATTATTATTATTTAGCATATTCAGTACTTTATAGTATTACTTCAGTATATTCAGATAGTACTGTTCTATCAATTATTAGTGTAATGTTTACTAACTTATATAGTTTAGTAATGCTTGTTGCTCCTACTAGTATTTTGTTATTAATAACTTTATCTATTAGTGATGTTAAGTATACTGAATGGTTTAAGTTTATTTGGAAACTTGCACTTGCATTATTAGTTGTTTCATTTATTGTTTTCTCAGTAATGTTACTAATATAATGCTTTGAGACGATATCGTCTCTTTTTTTTGTGTTTTTTTGTTGTTTAAAAATATCTTTTTTTTCTCATTATATGAATAGAATAATAATGGGAGGATTGTTATGTTTTCAAAATATGATGAAGAAGCAAAGAAAGTACTTGTTAATATGCAAAAGGAAATGGTTAGTTTGAAACATCCTTATATTGGTAGTGAACATTTGTTTTTATCACTTCTTAAGTATGGTGATAAGAATATTATTTCTAAATTTAAAGATGTTGGTGTTACTTATGATGTTTTTCGTGAGGAGCTTATTAGGGTAGTTGGTGTTGGTAAGAGTAGTAATGAGTTTTATTTATATACTCCTCTTCTTAGAAATATTTTAGAGTCTGCTAGTATGGATTCTAGTGATAGGGGTAAGAATGAGGTTGATAGTGTTGATCTGTTTATTGCTCTTTTTGATGAGGGTGAAGGGGTTGCTATTAGGATTTTACTTGGTATGAATGTTGATATTGATGTTTTGTATGATAGTTTTAGTGTGTCTAAGAAGGAAAAGAATGTTAAGTTTGCTGTGGATGCTTATGGTGTTAATTTGAATGAGAAGTGTCTTTGTGGTGAGGTTGATCCTGTTGTAGGTCGTGATAAGGAGATTTCTAGAATTCTTGAGATATTGTCTAGGCGTACTAAGAATAATCCTTTACTTATAGGGGAAGCTGGTGTTGGTAAGACTGCGATTGTTGAGGAACTTGCTAGGCTTTTTAGTATTTCTGATGTTCCTAGGAATCTTGTTGGTAAGAGAATTGTATCTGTTTCTATGGCTAGTTTGGTTGCTGGTACTAAGTATCGTGGTGAGTTTGAGGAAAGGCTTGAAAAGATTATTCGTGAACTTGAGGATAATGATGAGGTTATTTTGTTTATTGATGAGATTCATACTTTAGTTGGTGCAGGTGGTGCGGAGGGTGCGATTGATGCTAGTAATATTTTAAAACCTGCTCTTGCTCGTGGTAAGATTAAGATTATTGGTGCTACTACTACTTCTGAGTATAAGGAGTTTATTGAAGGCGATAAGGCTCTTTCTCGTAGGTTTCAAACGGTTGTTGTTAATGAACCTAGCACATTAGATACTGTTAGTATTTTGAAGAAATTGAGACCTATTTATGAGGATTATCATAGGGTTATTATTAGTGATGAAGTTATTGATAATATAGTTTCTTTGTCTGATAAGTATATTTATGATAGGAAAATGCCTGATAAGGCTATTGATGTTTTGGATGAGGTTTGTTCTAGGTTATCTGTATCTAGTTATAGAAAGGATAGTTTTAGTGAGATAAATAATAAGCTTTCTAAGGTTAAGTCTTTAAAGAATGAGTCTATTATTGCTAATCGTTTTGATGAGGCTTTTTTGTATAAGAAGACTGAGATGATTTTAGAGGATAAGAAGAATCGTTTAGAGATTAAGAATATGCGTAATCATTATAAGAAGATAAAGATTTCTGATGTTATTAGTATTCTTGAGGAGATGAGTAAGATACCTTTGTTTAGGGATTCTTCTAAGTTTTATGAAAGGTTTGTTTCTGATACTTCTAAGGTTATTTTGGGACAGGATTTTGCTATTAAGAATGTTTGTGATGTGTTTAGAAAAAGACAATTTTCTAGTAATTGTTCTAAACCTATTTCTTTTTTGTTTTTAGGACCAACTGGAGTGGGAAAAACTTTACTTGCTAAAAGTTATGGTAAGTATTTTTATGGAGATAATGTTATTCGTGTTGATATGAGTGAGTTTAAAGAGGGACATTCTGTTAGTAAGATGATAGGATCTCCGCCTGGTTATGTTGGTTATAATGATAGTAAGAATGTGTTTGAACAGGTTAAGGATAATCCTTATTCTTTGATTATTTTGGATGAAATTGAGAAAGGTAGTCGTGAAGTGATTAATTTGTTTTTGCAGATTCTTGATGAGGGTTTTTGTAAGAATAGTAAGGGTGAGTTAATTAATTTTTCTAATACTAGTATTATTATGACTTCTAATTTGGGTTGTGAGAAGAGTAGTATTGGTTTTGATAATGGTGTTTGTTATACTGATATAAATAAGTTTTTTGGTGTGGAGTTTGTTAATAGAATTGGCTCTATTATTAGGTTTAATAGAATTAGTTTTGATATTTGTAAAAGACTTGTTAATAGTTCTTTAGCTAGAATTAGATCTTTTTATAAGAAAAAGGGGATTATTTGTTCATTTTCGAATAATCTTGTTCAGGAGCTTATTAATCTTTGTGAATATGATAAATATGGTGTTAGGAAACTTGATAATATTATTAGTGAGAGACTTGAGAGTATTCTTGTTGATAATGTTTTTAATGGTGAGACTAAGATTAGAATTGATAGTATTCTTGATACAAAGGTTGTATAGCTTCCTTTTTTTTGGTATAATACAGGCAGGTGATTTATATGAGAAAGACGAGAACTAGATTTGCTCCTAGTCCTACTGGTTATATGCATATTGGTAATTTGAGGACTGCTATTTTTGAGTATTTAATTGCTAAAAAAGATAATGGGAGTTTTATTCTTAGAATAGAGGATACTGATCAAAGTAGAAAAGTTGAGGGTGCTACTAAGTTTATATATGATACTCTTAATCTTTGTGGTTTTGATATTGATGAGGGTCCTTTAAATGAGGGAAAGTATGGTCCTTATGTTCAGAGTGAGAGACTTGATATTTATAAAGAGTATGCTCATAAACTTGTTGAACTTGGAGGAGCTTATTATTGTTTTTGTACTGAGGATAGGCTTAATGAACTTCGTGATATTGCAAATTTAAATAAAGTACCTTTTATGTATGATGGACATTGTAAGAATCTTAGTAAGGAAGAAATTGATGAGAGACTTGCTCGTGGTGATAGTTATGTTATTAGACAAGCTATGCCTAAGTGTGGTGAAACTATTATTGATGATGTAGTTTATGGAAAAGTTGTTATTGATAATAGTGTTTTAGATGATCAAATTTTACTTAAGTCTGATGGTTATCCTACGTATAATTTTGCTAATGTTATTGATGATCATTTGATGAATATTACTCATGTTGTTAGGGGTAAGGAGTATTTGGATCAGACTGCTAAGTATAATCTTTTGTATGATGCTTTTGGATGGGAAAAACCTATTTATGCTCATGTTGCTATGGTTTTAGGAGAAGATGGTACTAAACTTAGTAAGCGTAATGGTGATGCTTCGTTTATGGATTTATATAATGAAGGGTATTTACCAGAAGCTATTGTTAATTATTTGGCTTTTCTTGGATGGAGTCCTGATAGTAATAAAGAGGTATTTAGTTTAGATGAACTTATTTCTGTGTTTGATCCTTCTAGGATTAGTAAATCTTCTAGTCAATATGATGTTAAGAAACTTAATTGGTATAATGCTCAATATATAAAGAAACTTTCTTTGGATGATTATCTTGCTTTGGTTGTTCCTTTTTTGAGGGATAGTTATGATCTTAGTGATAAGAGTGATGAATGGATTAGTCATTTGGCAAGTATTTATCAAAGTCATATTAGTTATGGTAAGCAGATTGTTGATGATGTTAAGTTATTCTTTTCTGATGATTTTGATATGTCTTCTGAATGTAAGGAATTTCTTTTAGAGGATGGCGTTTCTTTGGTTCTTTCTACTTTTAAAGATGAGATTAGTACTATTTCTAATTGGAGTGTTGATGCTATTTCTCTTGCTATTAATAATACTAAGGAAAGGACTGGTATAAAGGGTAAGATGCTTTATATGCCTATTAGAATTAAAGTTTCTGGTATTATGCATGGTCCTGAACTTGCTGATACTATATATTTGATTGGAAAAGATGTTGTTTTAGATAGATTAGGAAAGGAATGATGTTTTTTGAAGTTGTATAATACTCTTTCTAGAAAGATTGAGGATTTTTCTTCTTATGAGGATGGTGTTATTAGGATGTATACTTGTGGTCCTACTGTGTATCATTATGCTCATATAGGTAATCTTAGGACTTATATTATGGAAGATGTTTTGGAAAAGTCTTTTAAGTTTTTGGGATATGATGTTAAGAGGGTTATGAATATTACAGATGTTGGGCATTTGGCAAATGATTCTGATGATGGTGATGATAAGATGTTGCTTGGTGCTAAACGTGAACATAAGTCTGTTATGGATATTGCTAAGTTTTATACTGATGCGTTTTTTGATGATTGTGCTTCTCTTAATATTAGAAAACCTGATGTTGTTGTTCCGGCAACAAGTATGATACCTGAATATATTAATATGATTGAGATTCTTCTTAATAAGGGATATGCTTATAAGTCTGGGGATAATATTTATTTTGATACTTCTAAAGTGTCTGATTATTATGTTTTAACTAATCATACTAAGGATGATTTGTTTGTTGGGGTTCGTGATGATGTTACTTTGGATGTTAATAAAAAGAATAAGACTGATTTTGTTCTTTGGTTTACTAAATCTAAGTTTGATAATCAAGAGCTTAAATGGGAATCTCCTTGGGGACTTGGGTATCCTGGTTGGCATATTGAGTGTTCTTGTATTTCTCTTAAGTATTTAGGGGAGTATCTGGATATTCATTGTGGTGGTGTTGATAATATTTTTCCTCATCATACTAATGAGATTGCTCAAAGTGAGGCTTATTTAGGACATAAATGGTGCAGGTACTGGTTTCATTCTGAACATTTGAATGATAATACTGGTAAGATGAGTAAGAGTAAGGGTGAGTTTTTAACTGTTTCTTCTCTTATTAATAAGGGTTATAATCCTCTTGCTTATAGATTATTTTGTTTATCTTCTCATTATAGGAAACAACTTGTATTTTCTTATGAGACTTTGGATAGTTTTAATAAGACTTATGATAAGCTTCGCAGGAAAATTTCTTTGATTTCTGATGATGGAGTAGTATCTTTGATTGATAAACATGTTACTAAGTTTAAGGATTGTATTTCTGATGATTTAAATACTTCAATGATGGTTACTTGTTTATATGATGTTCTTAAAGATGATAGTTTAAATGGTGCTTCTAAGAGATATTTGATTAGTAAGTTTGATGAGGTTCTTGGGCTTGATTTGTTTGGTTATGAGGAAAAGGTTAGTTCTTTGTCTTGTGAGTTTATTTTAGGTAAGATAGAGGATAGGAGACTTGCTAAGGTGAATAAGGATTATGCTTTGGCAGATGAGATTCGTGATGAACTTTTATCTTTAGGGGTTAAACTTATTGATACTAAAGATGGAACTTTATATGAGATTATATAGGAGGTAGTATATGAATATTTCGTATGTGTTAATAATTATTTCTTTTGCTATTACAATAGCTGCTCAAATTTTTATAAATTGTAGATATAATAAGTATTTGAAAATTCATAATGGTATTGGACTTAGTGGTTTAGAAGTTGCTCAAAAGATTCTTAAGGCTAATGGTCTTGATGATGTATATGTTGTTGAAACTAAGGGGATTTTGTCTGATCACTTTGATCCGAGTGCTAATGTTGTTAGACTTTCTAGTGCTGTATATGGTGGTGATTCTGTTAGTAGTGCTGCGATTGCTGCTCATGAAGTTGGTCATGCTATTCAACATAAGGAAGGTAATTTCTTTATGAAGCTTAGGAAATTTATTTTTCCTATTGTCAATATTAGTTCTAAGTTTGGGTATATTGCTATTTTTATTGGTCTTATATTTGAACTTTTAGATTTGTTTTATATTGGAGTTGGTATGCTTGTTGTTATTTTATTTTTTCAACTTGTTACTCTTCCTGTTGAATTTGATGCTTCACGTAAGGGTCTTGCTAATTTGAAAAAGTATAATCTTATCGATAGTGATGGTATGAGAGGTGCTTCTAGGGTACTTGTTGCTGCTGCTCTTACTTATGTTGCTGGTCTTGCGACAACACTTCTTGAAATTTTTAGACTTTTATTAATGGTGACAGGGGATAGGGATTAATGAGTCTTTATCAACTGTCTTTTTTAGGAGATGCAGTATTTGAGCTTTTAGTGCGTGAGTATATTATTTCTAAAAATGTTGTTAAGCTTAATGATTTACAGAGGTGTACACTTGATTTTGTTACTGCGAAGAGACAGGCTTATTTTGTTAATTGTTTGCTTGATTCTGGTTTTTTGACTGAGTCTGAGATTGATATTGTTAGACGTGGACGTAATATGAAAACACATAAAAGTCCTAAAAATTGTGATGCGGTTACATATAAGTATTCTACAGGGTTTGAAGTTTTGATTGGATATTTGTATGTTAATAATAAAGGGCGTCTTGATGAGGTATTTAATTATATAGTTAGTTTAGAAGGAAGTAGTTAATATGTTAATATATGGTAAGAATAGTTGTTTGGAATATTTGAAAAAAAATAAAAAGGTTAAATCTTTATATTTGGATAGGAATTTTAGTGATAAAAATATAATTTCTTTAATAGAAAAATTGAATTTGAAGCCTTATTTTTGTACTAAATATGAACTTGATGAACTTGCAAATGAAAATCATCAGGGTATAATTATTGATGTAGGAGAATATGAATATGTAGATCTTGATGATATTATTTCTGATAATGGATTTGTTGTTATTCTTGATCATTTGGAAGATACTCATAATTTTGGTGCTATTATAAGGACTTGTCTAGCTGCAGGTGTTGATGGAATTATTATTCCTAAGGATCGTAGTGTTAGTGTTAATTCTACTGTTATGAAGACGAGTGTTGGTGCTGCTTTAAATATGAAAATATGTATGGTTACTAATCTTAATCAAACTATTAAGTATTTGAAAGATAAAAATTATTGGATTTATTCTAGTGATATGAATGGTGATAATTACTCTAAGGTTAATTATGATGGGAATATTGCTATTGTTATCGGAAATGAAGGTAAGGGGGTAAGCGAGTTAGTTAAGAAATCATCAGATTTTATAATTTCAATTCCTATGTCTTTAAAGATGGAGAGTTTAAATGCTTCTGTTGCTGCGGGGATAATTATTTATGAGGCGGTGAGACAAAGAGGCTTATAGGAGGGTTTTGTGAAATATAATGATTATGAACTTATTTATATGATTAATGAAGATGAAGATGCTTTTTCTTTTTTGCTTGATAAATATGAACCTCTTTTTAAGAAAATAGCATATAGTTCTGTTAAAAGATGTGCTAGTAAGGGCATTGATGTTGATGATTTGATTCAGCAATGTAGGATTACTTTATGTTATGTTGTTGATAAGTATGATTACAATAGGGATGTTCTTTTTTATACATATCTTTTAGTTTGTTTAAATAGGGCTATTTTTAATTTGAGTAGGAAATCTGTTAAGCAACCTGAGTGTTGTTATTATATGGATTTTGATAATTATGAGAATATTTGTGAATTTGTTTCAGATGTTAATATTAGTTCTTTGTATGATGATTATGAGTTTGAGAGTTCTGTAATTGATTTTAAGAATTCTTTAAATGATGTTGAGGGACAGATTTTCGAGCTTAGATATAATGCTTTTTCTTATAAAGATATTGCTTCTTTACTTGAGATTAATGAGAAAAAAGTTGACAATTGTTTACTTAAAATTAGGAAAAAGATGGAAAAATATTTTTTATTTTCTTAACTTATGTTATAATGTCTTTATGATAGGTGGTTTGCGATATGTATAATAGTGTAATTTCGCTTAGACAATTTATTGATGGAAGAGATGAGTTTGAAAATGTTAAGATTCATACTTTTTGTCGTTTAATGAAAAATGTGTCGGAAGCCATTGATAATGATGAACGTAGTATTATTAGAATTAATTTGGATGAGATTAAGATTGATACTAGTAATGGAAATATTGTTCTTCCTGATTGTTTGTTTAATAATTATGGTGAGTCTCAAAAGACTGTTGCGGGTATTAATACTGGTATTAGTCTTATGGCTGATAGAAAGAGTTCTAAAGAGCATAAAAGGGTGTCTTTAGCGCTTATGATTCTTGGTTGGTATTGTAATGAAGATGGTAGTGCTGTTGTTAGTGATATGAGTGTTTTAGAACATTTTGATTATTATATGAGCATGGTTCCAAGTTGGCTTCAAGATTTTTTTGTTGGTGTTTTTAGAAGAATGGATTATGAAACTTCTTTTTCTGATTATTATAAGAAGAATTTTATAGATGTTGTTAATAGCCAAATTAATGAGGCTTTTAAGATATATGATTTACCTAAAGAGCAAATGGATAGAGTTAAGAGAGTTATTCTTAAGAGAATTGATAATAAGGTGTTAGGTGGTGATCTTAATGCCTAATAGAGGAAAGTTTGGTAGTTATGAGGAAGATTATTTAAAGGAGACAAGTAAGGCTATTTTAGATGTTAAGGGTAGACTTCCTTTGGATGAGTATTTAAAATCTCAATCTGTTGTTAATAGTAGTGTTAATCAAATAAATAGTATTCCTAGTGATTATGCTAATATGAATGCTGGTGTTAATAATGGTATGAATAATAATAATAATAATTTTGGAGATGTGTATGGTTCTAATTCTAATCCTGGTTATGGCGGAAATGCTGAGACTAGACAAAAGACACTTGTACGTAAGATGAATGGGCCTGGGTATACTCCGGGTGTTAATAATGTTTCTTATAATCAAAATGATAATTCTGGTCAATATATGGGAGGTTCTAGTATGGGCTATTATGGTAATAATAGTGGTAGTGCTGATAATCCATGGCTTAATAAAGCTGGCTCAACTCAAACTTTAATACTTATTTTTACTGCTATTTTGGTGGTGCTTGTTATTATAGTTAGTTTGGTAGTTATGAAATATATGGGAATGTAGAGAAAGTCTTAGGGCTTTTTTTCTTTGTTTCTGATATTTGTGTGATTTTTTGCACAATTATAGTGTTAATTTCTTTATTTTTCTTTTATTTTTTTTTAATTAATGATAAAATATTATCTTGAGGAGATGGTAATATGTCACTTTTTAGAAAGATGTTTGATTTTGATGAAAAGGAACTTAGAAGATTTGATAAAATTGCTGATAAGATATTGGAACTTGATGATGAATATAGTAAGTTAAGTGACGATGAACTTAAGAAAAAAACTGAGGAATTTAAGAATAGATTAGCTAATGGAGAAGATTTTGATGATATTTTGGTTGAAGCTTTTGCTACTGCTAGAGAAGCTTGTTATCGTGTTATAAAAGAAAAGCCTTATAAGGTTCAACTTATTGGGGGACTTGCTCTTCATTATGGTAATATTGCTGAGATGAAAACTGGTGAAGGTAAGACTTTAACTTCTGTTATGCCTGCGTATCTTAATGCTTTAGGGGGACAAGGTGTTCATATTGTAACAGTTAATGAATATCTTGCTGAACGTGATTCTAAATGGATGGGTCAAATTCATGAGTTTTTAGGACTTAGTGTTGGGCTTAATCTTAGGGATTTAAGTCCTAGTGAAAAACGTGCTGAATATGATAAGGATATTTTATATTCTACAAATAATGAAATTGGTTTTGATTATCTTCGTGATAATATGGCTATTCGTAAGGAAGATAGGGTTCAACAACGTGGTCTTAATTATGCAATAGTGGATGAAGTGGATTCTATTTTAATTGATGAAGCTCGTACTCCGCTTATAATTTCTGGAGGATTTCTTGAAAATAAGAATTTATATATTGATGCAGATAGGTTTGCTAAGAGTTTGAATTATGATACTGATATAGTGTATGATGCTAAACTTAAGAGAAGTAATTTATCTGAAGAAGGTATGAAAAAAGCTGAAAAGTATTTTAAGGTTGATAATTTATATGATGTTAATAATTCGACTTTGGTACATTTTATTAATCAGGCTTTACATGCTAATTATTCACAAAAGAATGATGTTGATTATGTTGTTAAGGATGGAAAGATTGTAATTGTTGATCAATTTACTGGACGTTTAATGCCAGGACGTGCTTTTAGTGATGGTCTTCATCAAGCAATTGAGGCTAAGGAAGGTGTTGAAATTCAACAAGAAACTAAGACTCTTGCTACTATTACTTTCCAAAATTTATTTAGAATGTATAATAAACTTTCTGGTATGACTGGTACTGCTAAGACTGAAGAGGAAGAATTTAGAGAAATTTATAATATGTATGTAATTGCTATTCCTACTAACAAACCTGTTATTCGTGAGGATATGGCTGATCTTATATATGCTAGTAAAAAGTCTAAATTTAAAGCTATTGTTGATGAAATTGCGGAAAGGCATGAAAAGGGTCAACCAGTATTAGTTGGTACTATTGCTATTGAAACTAGTGAGGAAATTAGTAATTTACTTAAGAAACGTGGTATTCCTCATGAAGTACTTAATGCTAAGAATCATGCTCGCGAAGCTGAAATTATTGCTAAGGCTGGAGAAAAGGGTTCTGTTACTATAGCGACAAATATGGCTGGTCGTGGTACGGATATTAAGCTTGGTGAAGGTGTTAAGGAACTTGGTGGTTTATGTGTTATAGGTACTGAAAGACATGAATCTCGTCGTATTGATAACCAACTTCGTGGTCGTTCTGGACGTCAAGGAGATCCTGGATTTACACAATTTTATATTGCTATGGATGATGAACTTATGATTCGTTTTGGGTCTGAAAAGATTAAGAATATTTTACAAAGTACTGGTATAGATGATGGTATGGTTATTAGAAGTAAAATGTTTAGTAGGTCTGTTGCTTCTGCTCAAAAACGTGTTGAAGGTAATAACTATGATATGAGAAAGTCTGTGCTTCAATATGATGATGTTATGAATAAACAAAGGGAACTTATTTATGGAAAGAGAAATAATATTTTAGATAGTGAGTCTATTCATGAAGAAATTCTTAAATCTATGTATAATCATGTTGCAGATATAATTGAGTCTCATTTGGATGATTCAGAACATTTAGGAGAAGAAGATATTAAAGATATTATTGAATACTTTAATTCTAATCTTTTGAGAAAGAAGATTGATGAAAAATTCTTTGAGAATAAGTCTGTAGATGAAATAATTGATGGTATTACTGGACTTATTACTTCTGAATATGAAGAAAAGATAAAAGAAATTCCAGAGGAAGTTACTAATGAGTTTGAAAAGGTTATTAGTCTTAATGTAATTGATAAGTACTGGATGGAACAAATTAATACTATGGCTCATTTAAAAGAAGGTATTTTCTTAAGACAATATGCTCAAGATAATCCTTTAAGGGCTTATACTCAAGAAGGTTTTGAACTTTTTGATGATATGCTTGAAAATATTGATAAGTATGTTACTTTGTATTTGTTAAAGGCTGAAATTAGACAAAATATTGAGAGAAAAGAAGTTGTAAAAAATAAATCTACTAATGATAATGATACTACTAGAAAGGGTAGAACTGTTAAGAAAGAAAAAATTGGTAGGAATGATCCTTGTCCTTGTGGCTCTGGTAAAAAGTACAAACAATGTTGTGGTAAATAGCTTGTTTTATAAAAAAATAGGATGGTGAAAATATGAAAATAGTTTTAGGCTCTATGAATGTTTCTAAGCAAAGGTCAATTTTAATTGCAATGAATGAATTAGGATTTGATGATATTTCTATTGTCCCTGTTAATGTTAATTCTTT
>CAKOIY010000002.1 GCA_934087515.1 uncultured Bacilli bacterium | reverse complement strand
CTCATCATAGTCACTCCATCATTACTTACTATATTAGACATTAAATATTCCCACGAACACCCACTCATGTCATATACACCATATATATTAAAAGTTGTTGAAGCAAGCATCCCATTACTTGTATTATAACTATTACATGTTGTACTTGATGAACTTGATGGTGAAGAACCACATCCAGTCATATAATTAGAATTATTATTTATTCCAATTTCTGTGCAACTACCACTTGTGCATGTTCCATATTTTGAATGTGAAAGGTATGCTACTGCTCCCCATTCACTATTCTTTATCATATGTGTATCTGTATTTGTGCTTAGTCCATACCTGTTACCACTATTTTTCATATTCATTATATTTGTTTCAAATGTACTTACACTTTGATTTCTTATACTACTTAAATTAGGTTTTGTTGTTATACTACTTATTGTTCCAGTAAGTTCAAACTTTCCTATCCAGAATCCTTTTATTTCTTCATTACCAAATGTAAATGCTGGATGTGTATATGTTTTATTATTACAAGTGCTATCTGTACATGTAGCATTATTACTTTTTAACTTACATGCTTCAGATGGCTTCCCTTCTGTTCCAGATATAGCATCTTGACATGATATTTCACTTGTATTTTTATTATCTTTTTCAAATGTTATTTCTATTTGTTGAGGACTACTTGTCTTTGTTCCATTTGCATTATAATTCCATACTTTATATTTATATCTTGGTATCCAAACCTCCATAGTTAGTATATCATCCATTGGTATTTCTGTTCCTAGATTTGCAGATTGGTATTTACTTCTATTTGTTTCTGATACTGTAACACTATTTGCCCACATCTTATTATCATAATCATACCATTTATATTTATCATTATGATTATTTATATCTGCTTTTTTCCATACATTATTATTACTATCATAATATACTGGTATCATTGAACTATCTAAAACTGGTTCATTTGCACCACTTTTATCTAAATTAGATAATTTAACTGTAGCTTCGATTGTTTTTTCTCCTGTTACTTCATCTGAGAATAAAGCATAAGAATTAGTTATTTTATATGAAATAAATCCTACACTAAAAAGAAATATTATTATAAATAAAGACAGAATTACCGTATTTAATTCTTTTATATCTTTATTTAATAGGTTGTAAAATGACCCCCCCCCCGAACGAATGTTTGCTATTTTGACTTTGTATTTTTTTCATAGTTTTACGTCCTCCTTAGTATTATTTATACATTTATTCTATAACAAAAAAACCACTTTTTCAAGCAGTTTATTTTAGTTTCTCTATTTCTTCAATCTTTAAACCTGTATATTTAGATATATCACTAATAGATAACCCATCATCAAGCATATTTCTAGCAGTTTCAAATGCCTTTTCATAAGAACCTTTATTTATTCCTTTCTCCCTTTCATTATGTAACTCAACCATCCTTGTTAATTCCTCTAAAGTATAAAAAACATAAATATTCTCTTATACTAAATTAAGTTTTTCAAATAAAAAACATATCTCAAATATTACAAAGTAATAAAATTTCACTTTTTTTTAAATTAAACAAAAATACCAAAACATAAAAAAAAGAAATATAAACCTATACTTCTTCAATCTTCATAAAATTAGTAATTCTCTTTTCAGTATTATCAGAAAAACCACCAGTTATTAAAATCTTATCCCCCGCCTCAAGATTAAACACTTTTATAGCCTCATTTCTTGCTAAATCAATTACTTCATCAGCACTATGAACAAAAGGCACAACTGTTGTAACAACACCATAATTTAATGCTAAACTTCTAGCAACCTCACTAGAAGTACAAGTAGCAAGTATCATACAATTAGGTTTTAAATTACTAATACCTCTAGCACTATAACCACTTACAGTCGAAGCAACTACTGCCTTTATATCAAACACCTTAGAACTTTCAACAACACTAGCAGCAATAGTTTCAGTTACACCAGTTTTAGTCTTATTACTAAAATCATTATCATAAAACTTTTCAGCTTCACAACAAATATCAGCCATATATCTAACAGTTTCAACAGGATACTTACCACTAGTAGTTTCACCACTTAACATAACAGCATCAGTACCATCTAAAACAGCATTAGCAACATCTGAAACCTCTGCTCTAGTAGGCCTTAAATTCTTCTTCATAGACTCAAGCATTTCTGTTGCAACAACACAAACCTTACCCATCTCACGACATTTCTTAATTAATTTTTTTTGATAAATAGGAAGCTTAGTCATAGGAACCTCAACACCTAAATCTCCTCTTGCTACCATAATACCATCTGAGACCTCTACAATTTCATCAATATTTAAAATACCAGTCATACTTTCAATCTTAGAAATAAGTTTAATATCTTCTCTTCCTTGTTCTTTTAAAATATCTCTAACTTTCAAAACATCTTCCTTACAAGAAACAAAAGATAAAGCAATAAAATCACCATCATGCCTGCAAGCATAAACTATATCTTCATAATCAACATCATTAATAAATGGAATATTAAGCTTAACATTAGGAACATTTAAACTCTTCTTATTTCCAAGAACCCCTCCACTTATTATCATGCAATTAATATATTCATCATTTACCTCTATAACCTCAATCTTCATAAGACCATTTTCAAGTAAAATAACATTACCAACCTCTAAATCATCTAAAACACTAGGATAATTAACAGAAAAACGTTCCTCATTACCAACAACATCTTCTCTAACGATTTTAATAGTCTTACCAGGCACTAAATTAATTTCACCATTTTCTAAAACACCATTTCTAAATTCAGGCCCCTTAGTATCATATAAAATAGCAATATTCTTATTTAACTTTTCTCTAACTTTCTTAACTGTTGCAACAGCCTTTTCTCTTTCTGGAATAGTAGCATGAGAAAAATTTATTCTTGCCACATTAGCACCATTTATAACCATTTTCTCAAATACTTCTGGACTATTACTAGCAGGCCCAATACTTGTAATTATCTTAGTTTTCTTCATTAATATCATCCTTTACTATATTTTCTATTTTTAAAACTAAATCCTCTAACTTAACATCACAAACTTTATCACTATCACGAAGTTTAAACTCAACAACCCCATCATTATATCCCTTACCAACAGTAATTCTAATAGGTATACCAATTAAATCCATATCATTAAACTTAACTCCAGGTCTTTCATTTCTATCATCAAGTAAAGTATCAATCCCCTTATTATTAAGTTGATCATACAAATTATTAGCATATAAAATAGCATCATCATCTTTATTAAGAAGAACAATCGAAACCTTAAAAGGTGCTATTGCAAGAGGCCAAACAATACCCTTATCATCACTTTTTTGTTCCACAACACTAGCAAGAATTCTCTCAAGTCCCAAACCATAACAGCCCATCATAGGATATCTTTCCTTATTATCTTTATTCAAATAAGTAAGCCCCATACTCTTAGAATACTTATCACCAAGTTTAAAAGTATTACCAACCTCAATACCTTTCTTAAACACAAGATGAGAACCACAACGAGGACACAAATCACTTTCATTAACCTCTTTTATATCACTAACAATATAATCATCAATATCACTAACATTTACATTAATATAATGATAATCAGTCTTATTAGCACCCACTAAAAAGTTTTTCATCAAAAGAACATCCTCATCCAAAATAACTGGAATATCAAGACCAATAGGTCCAGCAAAACCAACATTAGCACCAGTAATTTCTTCAACCTCCAAAGAAGAAGCAAGAACAATATTCTTACCATTAACACACTTCATAACTTTAAGTTCATTAACATCATGACTAGCAGGAATAACACAAGCATAAAACTTATCATCAACTTTATATATTAAAGTCTTAGTAAGTTTTTTAATATCAAAACCTTGACCAGTCAAATCATCAATTACACCAACACCAGGAGTATTAATAAGTTTCTTAGAAAGCTCTTTTTCAGAAGAAACAGAAATTCCAGTCTTACATTCACAAACTTCAATATTAGAAGCAAAATCACAAGAATCACATAAAACCACAACATCTTCTCCAATATCAGTAATAGCCTGAAATTCTTCCGATAAAAGACCTCCCATAACTCCAGTATCAGCAACTACTACTCTATAATCAAGTCCAATTCTATCAAAAATATTTTTATAAGCATTAAACATCTTATCATAAGAAACACTAAGTCCTTCTTCACTAGAATCAAAACTATAAGCATCCTTCATAACAAATTCTCTTACCCTTATAAGACCATATCTAGGTCTAGGTTCATCTCTAAACTTAGTCCCAAATTGATAAATATTAAAAGGCATATCTTTATAAGATCTAATCTTCATCTTAGCAGCACTTACAAAAAGTTCCTCATGAGTTGGTCCAAGAACATAATTTCTATTAAATCTATCCTTAAGAGAAAACATATCACTACCAAAATTATCCCTTCTTCCAGATTTAACATATACCTCCTCTGGTATCAAACAAGGCATTAAAAGTTCACTAGCACCAGCCTTATTCATCTCCTCACGAACAATCTTCTCTATATTCTTATATACCTTAAAGCCAAGAGGAAGTAACATATAAACACCACTAGAAGACTTCTTAATAAAACCAGCCTTAACTAACAAATTACCACTCTTACTATCTTCATCTTTTTGATTTTCTCTTAAAGTGTAAAAAAAACTATTACTTAATTTCATCTTTACAAACACCCTTACTTTCATATTTATTTATAAAATCTTTCTTATATTCATCAAAACTATCATCTTTTATAGACTCTCTAATCTCCTCCATAAGTTTAGTTAAAAACCTAATATTATGTATAGATAAAAGCCTACCACCAAAAGTTTCTCCTACTGTTATTAAATGTCTAACATAAGCTCTAGTATAATTACGACAAGTATAACAATCACAAGACTTATCAATCGGAACAAAATCTTCTTTAAATTTAGCATTTTTAAGATTCATCTTACCATATCTTGTAAAAGCATTACCATGTCTAGCAATCCTAGTTGGAAGAACACAATCAAAAATATCAACACCACGTTCTACTCCTTCCAAAATATCAATAGGATCTCCAACACCCATCAAATATCTAAGCTTATCTTTAGGCAAATAAGGAACACTATAATCAATAGCATTATACATATCTTCCTTACTCTCACCGTCATTAGCAACACCACCAATACTATAACCATCAAAATCAAGTTTAACAGTATTAACAGCAGAAAACCTTCTTAAATCCTCATAAGCCCCACCTTGAACAATTCCAAAAAGACATTGATCAGGATTACTATGAACATCCTTACCTCTCTTAGCCCACCTAAGTGTTCTCTCAACACTATTTTTCATATATTCATGACTAGCACTAGCCGGAGGACACTCATCAAAACTCATAGCAATATCACTACCAAGTTTATTTTGAATACCAATACTCTTCTCCGGAGTTAAAAATAAATTAGAACCATCAATATGACTCTTAAACTTAACTCCCTCCTCAGAAATATCTTTAGGACTAGCAAGAGAAAAAACTTGATACCCACCAGAATCAGTAAGCATAGGACCCTTATAATTCATAAACTTAGCAATACCACCAGCCTTATTAATCAAATCTTCACCAGGTCTAAGCCATAAATGATAAGTATTAGCAAGAACAATACCACAATTACAATCATAAAGTTCCTCTGGAGATAACATCTTTACACTAGCACGTGTACCCACTGCCATAAACATCGGAGTCTCATATTTACCATATTTAGTATCAATAAATCCTAGTCTAGCCTTACCAAACTCTTTAATTAAATTATATTTTATCTTTGTCATCATTAAAATCTCCAATCATCATAGAATCCCCAAATGAGAAAAATCTATATCTATTCTCAACAGCTATCTTATAAGCATTTAAAATATTATCACGACCAGCCAAAGCAGAAACCAGCATCATAAGCGTAGATTTAGGTAAATGAAAATTAGTTATCAAACTATCAATAGCATTAAACTTAAACCCAGGATATATAAAAATATCAGTATTACCATGGCAACCACAAAACTTATCATATTTATGCATAATAGTCTCAAGAACCCTAGTAGTTGTAGTACCAACACTTATTATCTTTCTTCCCTCACTCTTAGCAAGATTAAGTCTAGAAGCAGTAAACTCATCCATCTCATAATACTCACTATGCATCTTATGTTCTAAAACATTATCAACCTTAACAGGCCTAAAAGTACCAAGACCAACATGTAAAGTAACATATAAAATCTCTACACCCTTAGCACTTATTGCATCTAAAAGCTCCTCAGTAAAATGAAGACCCGCAGTAGGAGCAGCACTAGAGCCATTAACCTTAGAATAAACAGTCTGATACCTTTCCCTATCCTCAAGCTTTTCATGAATATATGGTGGAAGAGGCATAGTACCAAGTTCTTCTAAAATTTCCAAAAGAATACCAGAATAAATAAACTTAAAATCACGTATACCCTCATCACCTAAAGAAGTACAACAAGCCTTAAGCTTACCATCACCAAAAGATACAACATCTCCTACCTTAATCCTTCTAGCAGGCTTAACCAAACATTCAAAAACATCATCACTACTCTTCAAAATAAGAAGTTCAATAACTGCCCCAGTCTCTTCCTTAACACCAATTATCCTAGCAGGAATAACCCTAGTATTATTAAGAACTAAAACATTCCCAGATTTCAAATAATTAACAATATTTTTAAAACACTCATGTTTATAAAAACCATTACTCTTATCAACAAGCATTAACCTAGACTCATCCCTATTCTTAATAGGAACCTGTGCTATTAAACTCTCATCAAGTTCATAATCAAAATCATCTGTTCTCATATAATCACCCGTTTTTCTCATTAATTATACTATAAAAACACTAGAAAATAAAGAGTAGACAATAATTTTAAGAAAAAAAGAAAGCACATACATGCTCTCCCAAAACATAAACTACTATAAAGTTACAACACTTCTAATAGAACTCCAACTAGAATAATATGTACCACTTGTTGTCTTTTTATAAGTTCTAATTTGTACATAATATCTCTTATGTCTTTTTAAACTTTTAATAGTCTTATTATTAGTTTTATAACTACCAATCTTAACATACCTAGCATTAGTCATCTTAGAAGACGATGAAACACGAATTTGATAACCACTTACTTGATAAATACGTTTATTATAATTAACTTTAATACTTGTTTTTCCCCTTGAAATCTTAGTTATATTAGTAGAAATAGGAATTATCTTAAAAGTCTTAACAATTGTACCAGTATAATTACCTTTTCCTTTGACAGTAACTCTATAAGTGCCAACATTCTTTCTACCAGTTTGATATACCAAAGAATAATTAATGTCTTTAGCTAATACATTACCATAACCATTTTTTACTGTAACAATCGGAGTCTTCAAATAACCATTATAAGAATAAACATAATTAGATAACTGAACACTCTTAATATTTAAAGGTTTAATTTTAAAAGTCCAAGCCATTTTTCCAGAATAACTACCCTTTCCAACAATTATAACAGTAGCAACTCCAGCATTTCTATTATTTTTATAACTAACTTCATAATCTCTACCACTCACTAAGGTCTTACCATCAAGTACTAATCTAATATTTTGAGTTTGATATTTACCATTATAAGTTTTATTATAAATACCACTTACCTCAGCATTTCCAATATCATAACCATAAGATTCAATCTCAAAAATATTATTTAATCCCTCGAATTCATTACCATCAACTACAATATAAGGAACAATCTTAACATCATATTTATACGAAGAAGGTAAATTTTTAAATACATATTCGCCATCACTAACAGTATCAACATAAGTATACACTTCATCATTAATAGATTTATAATATATCTTATATTTCAAAGAAGAATCACTTTTCCATGTAATTTTCTTACTATTATAAGAAACATCCTCTATAGTAACAGAACCAACATCTGGATTAGCTAAAGTAGTTATACTAGAAATACCAAATAATTTACTTTCAAATACATAATCTGAATCATATCCAGATGACAAATACCAATCAGCAGAAAGATTAATAAATTTTGTAACAGGTACTACTTTAAAATCATATTCAGCTGAATTACTAAGCCCTTTAACTTCATAATATGTATTCATAGTTTCATGTAAAAACTTATATTCATCACTAGAACTTTTCTTATAATAAATATTATATCCTTCAGCATCATCAATAGAATTCCATTCAAGTTTTACATCAGCAATACCAATAAGTTTAGCACTAACCGAAGGAGCAGCAAGTTCTTTAGAAGTTCTTAAAGATGCTGTATTTGCACTTTGCCCTTCAAAAACCTTAGTATGCCCATCAACATCAACATTTTTATAAGCCCTAACATAAATTGTATAAGAATAATAATTTTCATTTAAATCATTAAACTCATAAGATAAATCTTTTATATCATAAGAAGCAATAGGACCAATATGAGTAGAATCATGTAAAGAAACCCTATAACCATCAGCACCCTCTACCTCACTCCAAGAAACTTTTATATTGTTATAATCAATAAGTTGAGGTTTATTAAGTATTACCTTACCAACACTAGGCTTAACAACATACGTAACATCAATATTTACATCACTATCTGGCATAACAAATGTATCATTATCATAATCAAATGAAACAACTTCATCATTACCACTCTTAACAACAGATATAGACTTAATAATATAGCCATCAACACTAGCAACCTTTATAACATCACCAGCTTGAGCAATACTATTAGCATATTCTTTATCATTTACAAGAATTCCTTCAGCATAATCAGCAATAATTCTGTAAGGATTAACATAAATATGATTACTAGAATCAATCACAAGACTTTCAAGTTTAGCTTTAGATGTATCAGAAGTAGAAAATAAACCAATCCTAGCATCATCATTTATAGCAGTATCATCATTTTGAAACATATTACCAGTAAAATCACCACTAAATACAAAATTACCAGACAAATTCTCAGCCCACGTTAACATAGAATCAACATTACAGCCACTAGGTACTACAAAATCACCATCTATAACAACTGGATAATCATAATCATTATCAACACCAATAAACATACCACTCATATCAGTAACATTAGTAGTATCCCATCCAAAAACATTTACAGTTAAAGATTTTAAATAATTATCACCAAACATATAACTCATATTAGTTACACTTGATGTGTTCCATTTTGATAAATCCAAATTCAAAGATATTTTACTATTTCTAATATCAGAAAATATAGAACTCATATCAGTAACCTTAGATGTATCCAAAGACCCAATATTTTTAAGCTCTAAACTAGAAGACTTAGTAGCACTCTCATATAACAAATGATTCATATCAGTAATATCTGAAGTATCTAAATTAGTAAAATCAATATACTCAACATTAGCCATAGAATTAAACCAATTAATTATAGATTTAGGTTTAATCTTTTGAGCTATTTCAACACGCTTTATACTATCCTTTTCAGAATCCCATAAAACTAAAGAATTATCAAACACATAATTATTACCATCAAAAGCTTCATATTCCTTAGTAACAGTACCATGACTCTCAGTATTACTAGTCCTATCTTGATCCTGCTCATTTATAATAAAAGTCCCATCTTCATATAAAACAGTAGAATCAGCACTTACACCTCCTATAAACACAAAACCACCAATCATAGCCAAAGCGACTACAAAAAACATTCTCTTCATAAATTACCTCCTCTATTATCAATATAAATATATCAGAAAAATAAAACATTGTAAACAAAAATAACTTAAAAAAATAAGAATAAAAAACATACAATTAACTATGAAAGAAAAATTTATAAAATCTACAATAATTCTTATAATCGGAGGATTAATAACAAAAATACTAGGTATGATAATTAGAATAATAACAACCAGAATAATAGGAGTAGACGGAATAGGACTATACATGTTAATTATGCCAACCTATACCCTTTTCATAACCATAGCAACCTTATCACTACCAATCGCAATATCAAAACTAGTCTCAGAAAACTCAAGAAATAACAAAAATATAGTACTTGGAATAATCCCCATAGCACTTATCTTTAATATAGTAATAATTACTATACTTATCCTATCATCAAAATTAATAGCAAACACCCTACTTCAAAATAATAACCTTTACTATCCCATAATAGCAATAAGTATAACACTACCATTCATAACCGTATCAAACATAATAAGAGGTTACTTCTTCGGAAAACAAAAAATGATTCCTCACGTAACCTCAAATCTCTTTGAACAAATAACAAGACTCATAATAACAATAATAATAACTCCACATCTCTTAAAATATGGAATGAGTGCCACTATAACTGGTTTAATTTTATATAACATAATAAGCGAATTATTATCTATCATCATATTAATTATCTTTATTCCAAAAAATGTAACCATTAAAAAAAGTGACATAAAACCAAATCCAACAAACATAAAAGATACACTAGAAATATCCATACCAACCACTACAGGAAGAATAATAAACTCAATCGGAGGATTCCTAGAACCAATAATCATAACCTTTGTATTAATAAAAATAGGTTACGACACAAGTCATATAACAAAAGAATACGGAATAATATCTGGATTCATCTTCCCAATGGTAATGTTACCACAATTCTTAAGTGGCGCAATATCATCTGCTCTATTACCAACAATATCAACTCTAAATAGCAAAAAAAACTACCAAGCAATAAAAAGAAAACTATCTCAGGCAATAATCTTTTCTCTACTTATAGGAGTAATATTCACAATAATATTTTGTATTTTTCCAAAACAATCATTAAATATAATGTTTAACACCACCGAAGGATATAAATACCTAATACTAGCAAGTCCAATATTCCTATTAACTTATATCCAAGGCCCAATAATATCAACACTACAAGCCATAAACAAAGCAAAAATAGTCATGACATCAAGCCTAATAGGAACAATTCTAAAAACAATATCATTATATCTTCTACTATACCTAGACATAAATATGTATGCCTTACTAATCGCAATACTAATACAATATCTATATATAACAACTTATCAATATACAAAACTAAAAAAACTACTAACTAAAAACACCTAAAGACTTCTCAACATCAATCCAATATCTCCTAAAATACTTACCATCATCTAAAACTTTATTTTCCATAACACCACCCAAAGCCTCAATAGTTCTATACGAAGGAACATTATTATCTTCAGCAGTTATCAAAACCCTAGTAAGTCCAAGAGAAAAACACTCCTTAAGAGCCAAAAACAAAGCAATCTTAGCATAACCATTTCCCCTCTCAGTAGGACGAATACTATATCCAATATTACCACCATGAAATAACAACTTATCATTTAAAGTATGTCTAATATTAACCATTCCTATAATAAAATCATTATCATCAACCATAAAAAAAGTCGAAGCAGATACCTTAGAAGAATCACTATTAAATTCTAAATATCTAATCTCATCAAGCCATTCTTCATAACCACTAGATTCCAAATATCTATCCAAAAAACCAGTACCATGTATAGCAGAATTATAACTCAATAACTCCTCAATATACAAAATAGCACTTTTCTTATAACATAATTCAGGCTTTACAAGTTTAAACATATTATCACCTCATAACGCCAATAAATTGTATCAAAAAAACAAAAAAAAGTAAACAAAAAAAAGAAACTATAAAAGTCTCTTAATTTGTTTTATACTTTCTATAAATTACGTAACTACCTCCACCAATTAGAAGAAGTCCTCCAACTATAGTAGATATAGCAATAACACTACCAGTATTAGGTACACTAATTTTCTTCAATTGATTATAAATCTTTAAATGATCAGCATCAGTATCATCTTTTTCTTTAGATTTAACAATCTTATACATATTAGAATCAGCACTAACTAATTTAATATTACCATTAGATAAAACTCTAAACTTAACTTCAGTTTTCAAAGTTTGATAACCTTTAGGAGCAACAGTTTCAGTTAAAGTATAATCTCCAATTGGAATTGCAAATTCTTTTACTTTACTTGTTGAAGTAAACTTAATAAATACTTCTCCCTTAGCATTTTTAACAACTATTTTAGCACCAGGAAGTTCCTTTTCATTAGTAATAGCAACTTTACTAATTTTCATATCCAAAGCCTTGTTAGTAACAACACGAGTAACCCTCTTTTGAATTTGTCCAGGAATTTCATATTCTTTAAGTGCATTAGCAATAGCAGTCTTATCTCCATCTAAATACTTTTGCATTAAATCCTTATCAGTTTGATCAACATTCTTGTCAAGATTTAAATCAGAAGCATAAAATTGTAAACTAGTAGCTTCAATATTCTTAGCAATAATATCTTCAATTACCTTCATATCATCTTGATTAATCTTACCATCATTAGTAGGATCACCTAAACGATACTTAGCCAAAGGTATTAAAATATCCTTCACCTTATCAGTAGTAGTCTTATTATCAGTTGTTGTACTACTATTAGTAGTTGATGAAGCATTCTTATCAGTTGTAGTATCCTTAGCTGTATCTTGTTTAGTATTATCTTTAGAATCAGTACTAGGTAAAGCTTCAGTACCTTGAGCTTCATATTTTAAAGCATCATTATCCTTATTTAAAGTAAATTCAATTGGTTCTTCCAAAATTTTATACCAACTATTAGCCTTAACCTCTACTAAAATATAATCACCATAAGGTATATTTTCAAATTCAGCAATACCATTTTCATCAGTAATAGCATTTTTAACAACATTGCCATTCATATCAGTAGCAGGTTCTTTCTTAGTATTATTCTTAAGAAGTTTAAATTCAACTCCCGGAATAACTTTACCAGTATCAACATCTTGTTTTAAAATAGTAACATTACCATAAGGTATATTATATACTGCTTGAACAACTACTTCTTTATCTTCAATTTCTTTTGTAGTGGATTCAGCTTTTTGAGGAGCAACAGAATTAGGAGCAGTTCCCTTATCATCAGTTGTAGTATCATCTGTATCCTTTTCACTAGCAGTTACTTGTACAGGAATACAAGTTCCTTTAGCCTTAAGTTTATCAAGTTGTTCATTATCAAGTGCATAGCCTTCAATAGTCTTAGTTTCTTTTACATAATATGTTCTTGATTGACCAAGTTCAAGTGGATAATATAAATTATCCCAAGCAATAATACCATTCTTATCAGATTTCTTTTCAGGAAGTTCTCTTCCTAAATAATCAACAGCCTTCTTAGTACAATCAGCATCACTATAAATACCAAAAGAAGCACCTTTCATATTCTTACCAGTATATTTATCAATTTTATGAATCTTAACTGTTCCCTTACCAATCTTTTCATATTTATAACCAGTATAAGCAGTAACAGTCTTAGTAGTAGGTTTTATATAAGCCATATTTTGGAACTCACCATTACGTTGATAATAACCACCGCTCTTAAACACTTTAGACATACTAATTGGAGTTGTAACACTATCATCTTTAGATGTAATAGTTAAAGTATTACCACTCTTAGTAGCTGTAACACTAGTAGGATTAGTACCAAGTGTATAAGTAGAAAATACACCATTTGTATCAGACTTACTATTAGAGAAATTACGATTAGTTTCACTATACTTAAGTTCCATCTTATTAGGATCATTATTAGCAGCTTCTGCAGTTTTAAAAGCAAAACTAGGTATTTTATCATGATCTAAAACCAAAGATCTAATTCTAACAACTTCAGATGCAATACTTGAAGCCCCACTACCACCAAATAAACTTCCAGTCATTTGACTAGCAGTAAGTGATCTCCAACCAGTAGTACCATCTGCTATTTCCTTTTCAGCAAAATGAACTAACATTTGAGTAGCAACCCTACTTGCCGAACAAGAAACACTATTAGAATTATCATTATATCCATAAGCAAGCACCCTAGCAAGTATATTATTATCAACATTCCCAGAAGCTGAAACAAATGAAGGACTATTTTTAGCATTTACATAAACAACACCATGTTCAGTACAATAAATAGTATGCCCTTCAGCAGCAAACATTGTAAGTGAAGTATGTACATACCAAGGTTTTTTATCTAAATCAACTCTATAAGCCTTACCATCTTTATATCCATTAGCTTTAGTCCCTTTTACAGAATTTAAATCTGCATAATCTGTATAAGTGCTAGTAGTCTTAACATATGACTCTGGACATCTTTCATGAGCAAGCGTAATAGCACTTACATTACCCATTCCAAAAAGACCAATAAGTGTAAATAACATTAATCCAATAAATATTTTTATATTCTTTGACACAATATCACTCCCATTCTTTTTTACACAATTTGATTATACCTTATAATTTTTAGAATAGCAATGATTTTTTTTCAAAATTAATTAAGTTTTGCATTAGATAAATTTAAAACCTCATAAAGTTTCATATGTTTATCAGTAAATACCTCTAAACTACTAATCAAATACTTATAAATATGATCTATACTATTACACTCCTTACCTGTAAATTCATAATATAAATACATAAATTTATCTAAATTACCTTCTTCATAAAGTCTAACAAATTCAACTTTTAAAAACCCTAAAACTCTCTCTTCCTCACGAGTAATAACACTATTTTTCTTATTATTTTTCCCAATAATTTTATACAAAACAGAAAAACTACTTAATCTATCACACATCTCTATAACCTCTTGCTCCTCATCAAGAATCATCCTTGATACCAAAGAAACTTTATTATTTCTTATTAATAAACCCACAACCATAAGTCCATCACAAAGAAGACATAAACTACCAGCATCTTTAACTCCATTCATTTCATATTTAGGAATCTTATCTGTAAATGAACTGTCAAATAAAACATCATTATAAATAATATCTTTAATAATCTTAGAACTAACTTTAAAAAGTATAATTTTCTTAACATACTTTATCTTATCATTATCATTCCATTCAAAATACTCCACCAAATTCTCATTAAAATTAAGTAATATATCATAAATATAAGTCATATTATCGCCCTCAAAAATAGTATATACAATATTTTTAATTTTAATCTGTTTAAAATTTGACAAAAATAGTATATAATTAACTAGGTGATTAAAAATGATAGAAATAATAGAATACATAATCTTAGGAATAATACAAGGTTTCACAGAACCAATACCAGTCTCATCATCTGGACACGTCATGATTTTAAATCATTTATTAAATACCAAAATAGATATAGGAATGCTAGCAATACTAACAAACTTTGGTAGCCTAATAGCAATAATATATTTCTACAGAGATAGAATAAAAACACTATTTATTGATTTTGTAAAACACATCAAAAAAGATTCACCAGAAACAAAAGAAAACTTTAGATACTGCTTATTACTAATAATAGCAACCATTCCTGCTGGTATAATGGGACTAATAGTTACAAAACTAGGAATATTTGATATTCTTGAAAAAAATATCAAATTTATCGGAGTAACTCTTCTTATAACCGCTGGATTCCTATTTCTAATTAGAAACATAAAAGGAAAAAAAGACAACAAACACATAACTCTAAAAGATGCAATCATAATAGGATTATTCCAAGTAATAGCACTCGTTCCAGGAATCTCAAGAAGTGGTTCAACTATTGTCGGAGGCATGCTTAGAAATTTAAAAAGAGAAACAGCATTTGACTTTTCCTTCTTATTATACATTCCCATAAGTGTTGCAACAACAATCCTAGGACTAAAAGATTTACTAACAAGTAATTTATCCCTAATAACAATAATGTATTACCTTCTAGCAACAATAATCGCTGGAGTAGTAACCTACTTTGCAACCAAATGGTTTAGAAACGTTGTAAAAGACGGAAAACTTATTTACTTTGTAATATATTGTCTAATCGTAGGAACACTTGTCATATTATTCCTATAAAAGTTCTATTTTGTAGAACTTTTTTTATGCTAAAAAATACCTAACAGAATAAAATTATCTAGGAGATGATTAAATGAAAATAGGAATACCAAGAGCCCTTTTCTATTATAGATACCAAACACTTATAAAAACATTCTTAAACGAACTAGACATAGATTACATAATTTCAGACCCTACAACAAAACAAACACTAGAAGACGGAAACAAACTAGCACCACCAGAATCATGTATAAGTCTAAAAATATTCCTAGGACATATAAAAAATCTAATAAATAAATGTGATTATATATTAATACCACACATCAAAAGCCTAAAAAAAGACGAAAAAGTATGCACAAATTTCTATCTCTTATATGATTTAGTAAATAACCTATTTAACATTAACATACTAGATATCAACATAGATGAAACACATAAAAAACATGAAAAAAACGCCTTCGTAGAACTAGGACTTTATCTAGGATTTTCCTTTAACAAAACCCTGTCAGCATACAAAAAAGCAAAAGAAAAAGAAAAAAAAGTACAAAACAACCTACTCCTAAAACAAACAAATATTCTAAACAATAATAACAAAAAAATACTCCTAGCAGGACACCCCTACAACATATACGATGAACTAATAGGAAATCCAATAATAAATATCATAAAAGAAAATAATATAGATATTGTATATGCTAATATATATGATAAAAAAGAACTTGAAACAGAATCAAAAGAAATATCAAAAGACACCTACTACACAGTAAACAAAGAACTAATGGGAGCAATAACAAAATATAAAAACAACGTAAATGGAATAATAATCATATCAGCATTTCCCTGTGCCACAGATTCAATAACAAATGAACTAATCATAAGAAACATAAAAAATAAACCAATAATAACCCTAATACAAGACGAAGAAACCGAAACAACTGGACTAATAACAAGATTAGAAAGTTTCATAGATATAATAAACAAGGAGAATACATATGAATAAAATAATATCATTTCCGCACCTAGGAGATTACTCATACTTCATTAAACCATTCATAGAAAACATAACAAATCAAAAAGTCCAAGTTGCACCACCAATAACAAAAAAAACCATAGAACTCGGCAGCAAACATTCCCCAGATTTTATCTGCATGCCCTTTAAATATAACCTAGGAAACTACATTGAATCCCTAGAACAAGGAGCAAATATCCTCATACAATTTGGCGGAGGATGTAGATATGGAAACTATGCAGAACTCCAAAAAATAATACTAAAAGACCTACACTATGAATTTGAATTTTACGAATTCATAAACAAAGGAAAAACCAATTTTAATTACATATACAAAACATTTAAAAATATAAATCAAGATCTAACTAAAACAAACCTTCTGAAAAACTTTATAATTACATTCATAAAAATAATACTTTTCGATAAAACAGAAAACTATAACAGAAAAAAAGTACAAAAAAACTACCAAGAACTAAAAAAAATAAAATATAAATTCATAAATGAACTAAAAAATGAAACAAATATTATAAAAATACTAAAAATAACACACAAATACCAAAAAAAATATAAAAAAATTAAAAAAATAAAACCAAAACTAAAAATAGGTATCATCGGAGAACTATATACCGCTATGGAACCATCATCAACTTATAATCTAGAAGAAGAATTAAAAAAACAAAACATAAGTATTAAAAGATTTACAAACATCTCATATCTACTAATCTATAAAAAAATACTAAGTCCTTACATAAAACTAAAAACAAAAAAATACCTAAAATACAAACAAGGCGCAGATGCAACAGATAATATCTATAGAGCACTACTCCTAAAAAAGAAAAAATACGATGGAATAATTCATACCAAACCATTCGGATGCACACCAGAAGTAGGAATAACCCCTATTCTAAATCGTATATCAAGAGAAAAACAAATTCCTATAATTTACCTATCATTTGATACCCAAACAAGTAATACAGGAATAAAAACAAGACTAGAAGCATTCACCGATATGCTTCAAATGAGAAAGGAAAACAAAAATGAAAAATAAAGCATATCTAGGAATAGATATAGGATCAATATCTACAAAAGGAGTAATAATAGATAAAGATAATAACATATTAGTAAAAGATTACATATGGACCAAAGGAGAACCCATAAAAGCAGTAAAAATATTATTACAGCATCTAAAAAAAGATCTACCAAAAAACTATGAAGTAGTCTCCTCAGGAACAACCGGAAGTGCAAGAAGACTAATTGGTATAATGATAAAAGCAAATGTCATAAAAAACGAAATAACCGCTCACGCCATAGGAACAGCATCAAAATATAAAGACGTAAAAACTATTTTTGAAATTGGAGGACAAGATTCAAAAATAATCCTACTAAACAACAAAATAGTAACAGACTATGCCATGAACACCTTATGCGCCGCTGGAACCGGAGCCTTCCTATCAAGTCAAGCAAAAAGACTAGAAGTAGATATAAAAGATTTTGGAAAAATAGCCCTAACATCTAAAAAGCCAACCAACATAGCAGCCAGATGCACTGTTTTTGCAGAATCAGACCTAGTACACAAAGCACAAATAGGACACAAAAAAGAAGACATAATCGCTGGACTATGTGAAAGTGTTGTAAATAACTATCTAAACAACGTTGCAAAAGGAAAAAAAATAACCCCTCCTATTGTATTTCAAGGCGGAGTAAGTAAAAATATTGGCGTCGTAAAAGCTTTTGAAAAAATAACCAAAGAAAAAATAATTACTGACGAAAATGGACACCTCATGGGAGCACTAGGAATAGCAATTCTCTCAAAAAAAGAAAAAGAAGAACCATTTGACTTTAACATTCTAGATCTAAACTACAAAACCAAAGGATACGAATGTAAAAAATGTCCAAATCACTGTGAAATAATAGCAATTAAAAAAGATAAACAAATAATAGATGCCTGGGGTAACAGATGTGAAAAAGGAGCTTTAATCTAAAAGCTTTTTTTATTTTTCTCACGTTTCCTCCTATTAACAATCTTAGAATATTTTACTGGATACCAACTACGTACTTTTAATACCTTACCAAACCTTACCCTAACCACAACACATATATACTTATCTATATACTTATAATACTCTAAACCACACTTTACTTCATCATAAAAAACATAATCAGGATTGTTAATAATAACAGAAAGTCTTTCATATGATTTTTCAATATTTTCAATACTTTCAAAATCTTTCAAATGATTATTCCTAACATGAATTATTCTATCATCAAAAACTACAATAGGTTTATTTTCATACAAAGACAAATCATAATAATTAGCAATCTTTGAACTTACTACACCTAAATATTTATATCTCATAACCAAATTCCCCCACAAAAAAAGCCCACCAATTCAGGTAGGCCTAAGATAATAAGGTTGGGCATCACATCCAACATCTCATCAGAAATCGCTAAAATTTCCTACACTTAAGACAAATAGTCCGCGATAGACGATGACATTCTATCCTCATATTATCTCCACAAAGAACAGAAACCTCCATTCCCTATGCCAAGACATTATACATTATTTTTTATAATATGTCAAACAGCCTCTACTATATTATACACACAAAATTCTAGTTATCCCTACCCTAATCAATAAAAAATAGCATCAAAAAAGACTTACCTCAGTAAGCCTATTTAACATCAACATGAATGCTCTTATACATACTAGGAACACTAGGATATTCCCTTCTATACTTATACCTTGCATACCCATCACAATAAGCATAAAACATAGAAACACAATTATTAGCATACCAATTAATAATTCTTTTTCTATTAACAAAAGAAGAAGCCGAATAACTAGTATAAAAATCAATAGCCTTTCCCAAAGTATGCTTAGAACCCCTAATACCACCAATACTATCATTAAAAGTTACACAACGAAGACCACTAGTAATATACAAAACCCCATATTTCTTTCTTAAAATCTGTGCATACTTAAGAAGCTTAATACTAATCAAACTAGGATAACCACTACAATACTTACCATTACATTCACACTTAAACTCCTTCAAACTAAAATTCTTCGTATATAACCTAACCCTTTCAGCATTTCTAAGCAAAATCTCTGTATTCTTACCATAAATACCATCAATATCACTATCTCTAATAAAATACTTTTCTTGAATACTTTTATAAGCTTTTCTTGTAAGAACACCCTCTACTCCATCAACCATTCCCTTATAAAAGCCTAAATTCTTTAAATACTGTTGACGCTTTCTTATACTTAATATATTAACCACCCCCTACTATATAATATTTAATAAAAACAAACATAAAAAGAGATTTAACCTAAAAAATACTTGAAAATTATAAAATATTATAGTATAATCTATTTGTTATCAAACAAGCGCCCATAGCTCAATTGGATAGAGCGTTTGGCTACGGACCAAGAGGTTGAGGGTTCAAATCCTTCTGGGCGCGCCATAAGTAAATTACTTTCTAACAATGTTAGAAAGTTTTTTTATGTCAAAAAAAAGAAATAGACTACTTATCTATCTCAAAATAATTACCACTATCTAAATAAAGCCTACCAGTCTTACCCTCAAACTTAGTAACCATCTCATCATACTTATTAAAACTCTTAAACTTAGGTAAATTAATATAAACTCTATTAGAATCATTCATATAAAGAATAAATCTATCCTCATCATACTTAGTAGGACTATACATAATCTGAGATATTTTCTTAATCAAAGAATAATCTATCCTATTCATCTTTTTAATAAGATCTTTATACTTAGTATCAGGAACATAATTAATAAGAGAAGGAATAGCTAAATTATAATCCTCACTATTACTAATCTCATCACCACTTGAAGTAACAATAGTATTAGTATCTTCTCTTATAAAAAATGGTTTATATTCCTCAACATAAATATTAATCTCCAAAAGCCAATTTTTCTTTACTTTTACACTTTTAATAAAAGAATTTTTCTTAACACTACTCTCAACATCATTAGAACTTGTAAGAATAAAATTAGAATCATGATCAAGCCCAGCACTCCTTAAAATTTCCTCATCACTAACTATACTATTACCTTGAACAATAATTGATCTAGTAGGAACCTTAAAAACATAAGCACAAAGCATAACAACAGCAAAAAGAAGTAATATCAAAAAGATCATTACCAATAAAAATATTCTAAATCTTCTTTTACCCTTTTTTACCTTTTTCTTACTCATCACTTATCACCAAAATTAAATAATTCTTGTTCTCTATATAAATCTATACCATATTTTTTCAAAACCTCATCATGAGCTAAATCCATTAAATACTTAATATCCGAAGATTTAGCACGATTCTTATTAATTATAAAATTAGCATGTTTTTCGCTTATTTCCCCTCCACCATAATTATAACCTTTTAAGCCACAATCTTCAATAAGTTTACCAGCATACATATCAGTAGGATTTCTAAACACAGAACCAGCCGAAGGAAAATCTAATGGTTGTGATACAACTCTTCTCATCTTCCTATCCTCAATTAAATCAGTCATTTCCTTAACAGAATCTCTTTCCAAAGTAAAATATGCTCTTAAAATAATCCAATTTTTACTCATAAATATAGAATGACGATAACTAAAATCAAGAGCATCTTTTTCCAAGCATTTAATCTCATAATTATCATCAAGAAATTCCACCTTATCTAAAACTTCACTAATATCACTCAAATACGCCCCAGCATTCATATACACTGCACCCCCAACAGTTGCAGGAATACCACAAGCAAAATCAAGACCAGAATAACCCATCTTTGTAACGGTATTAGCAAGTAAACTTAAACTATAGCCAGCCGAAACAACAACCTTTCCATCCAAAAACTCCATTTCATTAAAATTCTTAAGCTTAACAATAACTCCATCATAATCATCATCACTAGCCAAAATATTAGAGCCATTACCAAACACCTTAAAAGAAATATTATTATCCCTCATATAAGATAAAACACTCTTTAAAGAATTAACATCAAAAGGAAAATACACAAGTCTTGCCTTTCCACCAGTTCTATAAGTAGTAAGAGTCTTAAAAGAAACATTCTCCTTATAATCACCTAAAGTATTATCATCTATAAATTTTATCAAGTCTAACATATCAATCACCTATTAAATAACCTTTCTATCTCACTATATATTCTAGAAGCACTATCAGTTATTCCCATTTTCTTAGAAGCACTACTCATATCATGATAAACCTTAGAATCACCAAGAATATCGTCTATCTTATCAATCAAATCATCGCCAGTAAAAGTACTCTCATCTAAAACATAAGCAGCACCATTTTCTTCCAAATCACTAGCATTAATAACCTGATGATTATTAGCAACATAAGGACTAGGTATAAGTATTGCAGGAATACCCAAAGCCGTAATCTCAGAAATTATTGTAGCACCCGCTCTTGTAACAATCAAATCAGTAAACTTAAGAACCTCACCCATCTTTTCTATATAAGGGACAACATTAACATTCTTAGGAAAATCATTAACAGCAATTTCTTCATAATTAGCCTTACCTGTAACAAGTAAAACCTCATAATGCTTATTTTCAAAACTATCAAGCATTGAAACAATCTTTTCATTTATAGTTGAAGCTCCTAAAGAACCCATAGTAATAAGTACTAACTTTTTAGAAATAGAAAGACCATAATCTTTTTTATTTCCTTTCTTAACTCCTAAAATTTCCTCACCACGAGGATTACCAGTAAGAACAACATTACTAGTATTAAAATACTTCCTAGAACTTTTCATAGAAATACAAACAACATCTGCATACTTACTAAGTCTTATATTAGACTTACCAGGAATACTATTTTGTTCATGTAAAACAATCTTAACACCTAAATCTTTAGCAGCCATAACAACTGGAACAGTAACATAACCACCAACGCCAATAACAACATCAGGCTTAAATTTCTTCATTACCTTCTTGCATTTCCTAGCACTAGATAAAGTATTAATAACAAATCCTACTATTTTCTTAACACTACGCGTAAGACCATTCATCTTAATTCCCAAATAATCTATACCCAAATTAGGAACTAAATCCTTCTCCATCCTATCAGTAGTACCAATATAAAGAATTTTAGCCTCTTTATCTTCTTCTTTTATTTTATTTATAATACTAAGAGCAGGATAAATATGACCACCAGTACCTCCTGCTGAAATAATATATCGCATAAAATCACTCCTACTTAATTATATCATTAAATTAAACTAGTATTAAGATTTTTTTTAATTTCTTACCGAGTATTTACACCCACAATAATCCTGTCTATAAAGATTATACTTGTTAGATAAAAAAATACTCCTCTTATAACCATCTTTTTTCTTAAAATCAGAATACAAATAAGAAACATTATACTCCTTTTCCAAAGCATAACCAATCTCATTAATCATCCTACTATTCTTATGAGGACTAACAGACAAAGTAGTAGTAAAAAAATCATAACCATTTTCCTTAGCATACTTACATGCTTCTTCCATTCTCATAGAAATACACTTATAACAACGCCTACCACCCTCACGTTCAGACTCTAAACCATTAACCACAGAAAAATACTTATCACTATCATATAACCCACGAATAAAACCAACATCAGAAAAATAAGAAATAAGTCGTTCCTGTTCCTCCTCACGCCTCACATACTCATCCAAAGGATAAATATTAGGATTATAATAATAAACATCAACAACAAAATACTTAGACAAAAGTTCCAAAACAGAACTACTACAAGGCGCGCAACAACTATGAAGTAAAAGTCTAGGCTTATAATCCAAAGAATCTAAAAAAGATAAAAAATCACTATAAGAATTCATAAAACATCACTACTTTCTAATACGAACATTATCTCTATCAACAAACATTTCATTATTATCATTATAATTAATTATCTTAAGATAGATCTCCTTTATCTCACTAAGTTTAAAATCATTAATCACATTAAGAGAAAGCCTTCCACAAACATCACTAACCTTTTCCCTAGTCTTCTTAGACAAACCATCACAAAAATTCTTACTAGATAAATAAAGTTCAAATAAATCTCTATTTTCAACAAACAAAGAATCCTTCTCATAATCAAGAAGAGCATTCTTAGCCTTACTAGTAGCAATAAGATATGAAGTAGCCACTCCAACACCAGCCCCTAAAACAGAGCCCATTTTAGCAGAATTAGATAGTTCCATTCCATCACTAACACCATCACTAGCAAAAGTAATAGCAGTACCAACAGCAAGCCCAGAAGAAATAGCAAAATTAGTACCAGAAAAAGAAACCAAAGAATCCTTATCATACTCATAATATTGCTCAAGCATAAGATCATCTAAATACTTAATATTTTCCAAAGTATTATCAATCTCCTTAAAAGAACCATCCGCAAGAAACAACTTAAGTCTATCGTCAAAAACAACATACTCCCTTAAAAAACTAGTATTCTTTTTATCAACTAAATATTTTTTCATAAATAACCCTCCAAAATAAGTAAACATATTATAACAAAAAAATCAAAATAAGACAAGAAAAGAGTTACTCAGTAATAACTCTAGTTCCAATCTTTCCTGATAAAACATCATCTAAATCACTAACCATATTAGAATTATAAACATACATAGGAATTTCATACTTAACAAGTTTAGCCATAGCCTCAATATCAAGAATCATTAAAGATGAAACCCCTTGCCCTACAGACATATTAAAAAGTTCCAAATGAGATAATTCTTTAATTCTCCTAGCACCATCAAGCTTAGGATCCCTATCATATATAGCATCAACATTCTTAGCCATAAGAATCAAATCAGAGTCATACTCACATGCCTTAGACACAGTAGTCATATCCGTAGACAAATTAGGAGTTCCAAGACCACCACCAAATATAACCACTTTACCAGCTTTCAAATCAGCATTAACATCACTAAAATTATCCTTCTTAATAATACCAGAAACCTCAAAAGAACTATAACAACTAGCAGAAACCCCATTCAAATTAAAATAAGATTGCAAAGCAATTGCATTCATAACAGTAGCAAGCATTCCCACTTGATCAGAAATAACACTATCAATATTAAGATCATTACGACCTCTCCAAAAATTACCTCCACCACAAACTATAATAAGTTCATGCTTAGAAGAAATATCTTTAACCTCACTTAAAACCTTATCTAAACTAGAACTAGATATATTACTACCATTCTTTAAAGCCTCACCGCTTATCTTCATTACTATTCTCATATTACCTCCAAATTAAAAGTAAAACAAAAAGACTAAACAAATAATAAATAATACCAATTTAATTTAGTCTCATAGAATTACCTCCACATAAATTATAGTCTTTATAACAAGAATATGCAAGTAAATTATTTATTAATAATATATTCCAAAGAAAACGCTACATCATTCGGTAAATCCATAGTAGTCATAGCTTCAATATTAGTACTTTCATTAACACCTATCTTACGTCCAACATTACAATTTAAACTAACTATCTCAAGGCCATAACTATTCTTAACAACAATTTCTATACTTCTAATATAAATAGAATCACTAGTTTTATTAGTAATTTTCCCTTTATACAAAGCATTTCCATTTTCAGAATTTAAAGAAACTTCAGAAAACTCAATTCCCTTCACCACTTTATTTTCTATAACACCAGAATTAGTATTTTTAATAACTTTATTCTTAGGTAAAGCATCAAGGTTTCTATCAAATATCCTAAATCCAGCAAAAATACAAATACCAACAAAAACAAAAATAATTACCATAATCAAAATCTTTTTATCTTTCATATATTCCTCCTAATAACCTCTAAATAAATACGGACTAGATAAAGTTCCAGAACCACTTAAAAGATCAGTAGTTCCTTGATAATAAGCTGCATACTTAGGATATTGCTTAGTAGTTCTTCCAACACCAGACATATTATTTTCATTTTTCCATACAACATAATTAGATTGATCAGAAGAAGCATTCATTGTTGGTATAAGAGAATCTGAAGATCTAGTAAGCCAGTTATTATTACAATTAGAAGTACTTTTTCTTGAAGCAGCCATAGAAGTACAAGTAGAATTAGAACTAGCTCTTAGAAAATCACTTATTGACAATAATCCTATTGAAGAACCACTACCATCAGCCAAAACATTACATGTACTAGTATTACGTTCCTGAGCAATAGTAGTCGCCATAGAATTTCCAGGAGTAGCAGTAGGAATAGTTCCACACGGCCAATTTTTATTAGCAACCATATGATAAACTTGCGTATATTTAGGATTACCACCACCAGGTACATCCTTATAAAGTTTTTGATTAAAAGCCTCACCTGATGTAGCAAAACCAGAACCAGCAAAATTACTAACAGAACCCCAAGCTATCGTCCCAGCACTTGTATAGTTTTCATTTCTAACTATCTTTAACGTTCCATCAGGCTCAATTGCAACTATTCTCCACACAACACTATCTGAACCAACTTTAAAATAATTATTAGGGCCAGATCCTCTATAAATAAATCTAACTCCTCCAGTACCCTCATATGCATCTTGATATAAACCAGAACCAGAAGTAACAACACCCTTATTCAAAAGAGTTGTCGCCGCATAACCAACCTTAACTACAGAAATACTATTATTTACAGTAGACCCATTAAAAGTCATGGAAGCATTAACAATACCTTTATGAGTAAACCTATTACTATATGTATCAGTATTTTTTAAAGTCTCAGATACTATTTTATCAGTCATTCCTCCTTCTTCACTAGAATCAAAAGTACATGTAACACCATTTACACCACATCTATAAGAATAAGTAGCAATAACATTCTTTTCATTAGACCACCCATAAGTAGAATTAACCTCTGAACCATTCTCAGTAACAAAACTAATTGACATTTTCTTTGCCAAAGCATAATAAGTTTTATTAGAACTTACAGTTATAGTATCACCAGGACTTAAAGATCCAATTGTTGATGAACTTGTCCCAAAAAAGCCAGGACCATATGTAGAAGAACTAGTAATAGTAGGCAACTTAATAGCACAACTAGAACTTGTTCCAGATGTTGTACAAGTAACATAATCAGCAGAAAGCTTATCTACACCAGTACCCTTCTTCAAAGAAACAGTATATTTAATTCCATTAATAACCAATACACCATTCTTATAAGAAATATTATAATTACTAGTTACATCATTTCCATCAGAATCAACAATTTTAGCTCCACTTGGCGTTATAGTTCCACTAGTAGTTACAGCATTAGTACTAGGTGTTAAAATAATACTAGTTAAACTATCATAACCAACTAATCCTGAAACAGAAACATTACTTGTAGAAGTCAAAATCCTATCTCCTTGATTAATTGTCTGATCTCTAGCAATTATTGTCAAATCCTTAGCAGAAATCACATGATTAACACAGCCACTAGTAGAACCATTATAATTACTTGTCCCAGTCAAAATAGCTTTAACACTATAAGTACCTTTATTTTTAGGAACATTACTAAGTTTAGTACCACTACAACTAGAACCATTATAATACTCATAAGTATAACTACCACTAAGCAAACTATTATTACTACTAAGTTTAGAAGTAGCAGTATTAGAACTTACAGAAGAACCAGTATAAACAGTAGTAGCCTTAGAAACAAGCGTAGTAGAAGTATTTGATTTAGCAATTACTACATCAACACTACCAGACTTAGCATTATAATTATTATTACCAATCACATAATAATAAACCTTATATGTACCAGCATTTGTTTCTTCTGGTATTAAAGTACTACCACTTGTTGAATAATTGCTCTTTGTAAGTTCAGTACCAACACTATAATATACATCTCCCTGATTAGAAGATACTCTAACTAACTTTTGTGAACCGCCTGTATATGTTAGACTATTTCCATTAATCACTACTGTATTATTAATTTTATTTATTGTTAAACTAGAACATTTTTCGCCACTTGTATAATTACCACTTGCCACTTGTTTTACTTTAACACTATATAAACCAGCATTAATAGGATTATCTGCTAGTTTATTAGAACTAACACAACCAACATCATTATAATATTCATAAATAAACCCACCACTTGAATTACTTGTAGCTACATACTCTATCCTACTTCCTGTATAATCAACTGTTTTATCTTCTGATTTTATCGCCGGAGATATTCTATTAATAGTAATAGATACATTTATATCTTTTGTCATATTAGATTTAGTATCAATAGCCCTTACAGTTAAAGTGTATACACCAGCTGAAGTACCAGCTTTTATAGACAAAGCAAGTCCATTAATACTAAAATAATTATTACTATTACCAGACACTATTTGATAAGTATAAGAACCAGTTCCATTACTAGCACCTGTCAAATTAATACTTTGAACATTATCACTATAATCCCTATCAACAGTTTGATTATCAAACTTAAGTTCGTTAGCCTTATAAGTTACTGTACATACTGTATCTTTTGTAATCTTACCTGTTGTAATTACATTACCATTTATAACTGCACTTTGACCATTTGTACAACTAATAGAAGGCCTATCATAACCAGTACTAGCACTTACTCCATCAAATTTTACACTTTCATTATAATTAACCTGTTTCTCACTTTCACCAGACAACTTACCATTAACCACATTAACTTTAACATTATAAATACTAACTTTCCATACTGCATATAATTTAACCTTACCATCATAAAAAGAAGATACATCACTAATAACAGACTCATCATCATACTTTACAGAACTAGATCCTTTTTTAGTACTCCACCCTATAAAATCATAACCCGTCTTAATAAAAACATTCTTAGAAAGCTTACCTTGAGACCCAACCTTAAAAACAGTATTCTCCATAGAACCAGTACCACCATTAGAATTATATATTATTGTATATTGCTTATTCAAATCCTGATTTTTTTGTTCCACTTTTACACCAATCTTAAACTTATACTGCATCTCCTTACCAGTAAAAATATCATAATTCTTATCAAGCCAAACCTTTAATCTATACTTATTACTTATTATAGATTTATTAGCACTATGATGATTAGTCTTTTCTATCAAATTATAGTTTTTAAGATCACTAACCCTAGTAGGCTCTAACACCGTATTACCATTAAAATCTTCAATATATACCTTAACATCACTATCACTTACTTGACCTAAACCAGCATCAACATCTAACTTTTCTAAAACCAAATCATACTTTATATCTGAATCATATCCCACCTTAGACCTAACTTCAAAATCAAACACATTACCAGTTTTATCTTGGTTCATACCATCCTCATCCGTCATAGGTAAACCATTATTAATAGCAATTACTTCCGAATTTGACTCCAAAAATCTAAGTTCAACATCCTTAGCAGTAATAACACTAGCATTTCCAAAAAAAGTATAATTAAAAACAGCAAAACTAAATCCTATAACAATAAGTAAAAAAACAAGAATAATAGTTACAAACTTTAACTTATTTCTTTTGTTATTAGTGTTATTTAAATACCCCCCCCCCGAACGAATGTTCGTTAGTGAAATTTTCTTCGTTCTTAAGCATACTTATCACTCCTTAGTATTTTTCTACAATTAATATAATACTATTATTCATAAAATTTTTCAAGAAAAAATTGGACTTATTACATCCAATTTATTTATTTTCATTAACAGCCAAATTATAAAGTTGTTTAACCTCTTTAGGAGTAAGACCCCTATAATCCTTAGAAGCAAGCCCATCCAAAGTAAGAAAAGCAATTCTCTCTCTCTTTAACTTTAAAACCTTGTGTCCAACCTCAGAAAACATTCTCTTAACCTGATGATTCCTACCCTCAGTAATACCAAGTTCAATAATACTAGTATTAGTTCTCTTATCATACTTTTTAATTTTAACACGAGCTTTTCTAGTCTTAACACCATCAATAACAACTCCCTTCTTAAGAGCCATCATCTCATTAGGTAAAAGCATACCATCAATCTTAGCAACATAAACCTTTTCAATCTTATTCTTAGGACTAGTCATCAAATTAGCAAACTCCCCATCATTAGTCAAAATAATAAGACCCGTAGTATCATAATCAAGTCTTCCAACAGGAAATATTCTAAGATCAGTATCAATTAAAGAAGTAATAATCTTTCTATGCTTATCATCTAGTGTAGTACACACAACCTCGCGAGGCTTATTAAGCAAATAATAGACCTTATTCTCCCTCTCAAGTAAAACCCCATCAACATAAACTTTATCTTTAGAACTAACCTTAAATCCAAGCTCATTAACAATTTCTCCATTAACAGATACTCTACCAGCAGTAATAAGTTCCTCAGCCTTTCTCCTAGAAGTATAACCAGAAGATGCAATCATCTTTTGTAATCTCTCCATAAAATCACCTGCATAAATTATAAAGCAAAAAACAAAAATAAGCAAGTAAAAAAGAGAATAAACATCTCATAAAAAATCTATCTTTCTAAACACCAAAGAAAGCCTTAATCCTATCAAAAAAACTAATCTTATCCTTCTTTAAATATATCCTTTCCTTATGAATTAAATCACTATCCAAATAAACCAAAACCTCTCCCACAACACCATCCTTTTTACCATTATAAACAATCTTCTTATCTATTTTATCTTTTTCCTCGCTACTAACAGGATAAGAAAAAGAATCTTTTATATAAAGTTTTCCCTTAAAATTAGAATTAACATCAAAATGATATTTATCTAAAATCATATATTTTCTATACTTTGAAAAAACACTATTATAAAAATTAATATGCTCTCCATAACCATAATCTATCTTACTAATAGAACTAATAACAACATCTAAATCTCCATTACTAGCACTAGACACAAGTACCCTACCAGCATCCGGAGTATAACCAGTCTTAGCACCCGTTATCCTCTTATCCATATTAATAATCTTAGAACGATTAACAAAATAATAACTCTTCTTATCACTAGAACTACTATAAGTTTTAGAACCCACTATATCTCTAAAAATCTTATTCCTATAACCATATCTATATATCAAACTCAAATCCCTAACAGTAGTTATATTCTTCTCATAATCATCAAGTCCACTAGGATTATTAAAAACTGTATTTTCAAGTCCTAAACTTCTAGCTTTTTCATTCATAAGTTTAACAAAATTATCAACAGTACCCCCTGCATTCTTAGCAATAACCATCGAAGCATCATTACCACTTCTCAAAATCATACCATACATAAGATCTTGCATTAATATATTTTCTCCAATTTCAACATAAATATTAGAGCCATCCATAGTAAGAATCTCATCTCCAACTCTAACAACATCACTAAGATTAGAATTTTCAAGCCCCACAACCAAAGTCATAATCTTCGTAGTAGAAGCAGGTAATCTTTTCTCATCACTAGCCTTTTCATAAAAAACTCTACCACTTTCCATATCCATAACTATATAATTACTAAAAATATCACTAGCACACACACAACTAGGTACTAACATCAACATAAAACAAATACTAATTAAAAAATAAAACCTTTTCATATAACCACCTATATATTTATATGAAAAAAGAAAAACAAATATAATTTCTTTGCAAAAAAAAAAGACCTAAGTCCTTTTATAAATATTTATCACATACCCTTTTTATATCATTATCAAAACTCTCAATAACAATAACATCACTAAAACCATCATTTATAAAATGTTCTTTAATAAATTCTTTATCTTTATTAATCATAACTACAACTGGAGTATTAAACTTCTTAAATTTCTTTAATTCATTAAAAATACTATAAGCAGTATCAGGTTTCATATCATCCTTAAGTATAATTAAATCAAATTCATCACCAGATCTAATCTTACCTAAAATATCATTTCCAATTAAAGTAGAAACAACATCTACATCATACTTAGAAATAATCCTATCAATTTTTTCTAAAGTATTATCATCATCATAAGCAACAAAAACTCTTTTTTTATTCTTATTTTCAACATTATACTTCCTAGCACCATCTACAATCTTTTTCTCCAAAGAAGCTTCAATTCTTTGATCAATAACAACTACCACAGAAGTACCTTTCCCCTCTTCACTTCTAATACTAATAGAACCTCCAAGTATTTTTAATATTTTTATAATAACAGGTAATTTAAGATCTAAATTATCATTATTCCCAAATTTCTCAATATCAATCTCATCTGTACTAGATAAAATATTATTAACTTGTTCAATACTCATTCCCTTACCAGAATCTTTAATAGTAAAAATCAAACGACAAATATCATATCTAACAATAGAATCAACCTCAACATCAATAAATCCTCTTTCTGTATATTTTATACTATTTGAAATAATAGAAAGAAGTATTTGTCTTAATTTAACATAATCCCCATATAAATATTCTGGACAATCATTAAATATTTCAAATTTAAAATCAATATCCTTTTTACTATTACCAATCTTATTCTTAGCAACAACCTTAACATCAGTAAATAACTTAGAAGAAAGATACTTATTTTCATAAACATTAAGCTTTTTAACATCCATACTAGAAACATTAGCAATGTCATTCATAATAAAATATGCATTATTAGCATCCTGTTCAATTTCTAAAACAAGTTTATCTTTATCACTAATATTTTTTACACTTCTATATTTCTTAGACTTATCAATTATATCTTTAACAGGTCGTTTCATATCCTGAGAAACTTTAAATAAAAAATTAGACTTATCATTTACAGTAGATTCAACAAGTTCCTTATTTCTAAGAAGTGTCGTAATCATCCTAGAGTCTGGATTCTCAATAGTAAAATACATAATATAACAAAGAAGAGCAAGTATCAAATCATAAATAATTAATCCTCTAAATAAAACAGATAAAATATACAAAACAATCATCATAGAAGTAATAAAAAATATAGTATAATATCTCTTATCATTTTTCTTAAAATTCTTTACACTAAGTATCATAGCCAAAAATAATTCAATAGCAACAATAACATAAGCACCAGAAATAGTAAGCCCCGTAGTATTTCTAGCAAATGCTTCTTCAGTAATAGTTACATGATTAAAATTAGTAAAACAGAAAAATAACAAAGAAGTAATAATTATAAATCTCCATATAACTTTAGGATTATCCCTAAGTTTCCTATAAGATATAAGTAAAACATAAGAAAGCAAACATGTAAATACAACCACAAAAGATGTTCCGACAAACTTATTAATATAATCAACAATAACATAATACTTAGTAGATAAAACATCATATGTAGTTAAAGCACTCATAACATGAACTATAGTATCAAGTAGTGAAGATATCAAAGAAGTAATAAGAATCACCTCATAAGTTTTATTTTCAACAAAATTAACCCTTTCCTTAGAATAAAAACTAATCAACAAAAAAAGTATAAAAATAAATGAAATTAATGGAATTTCAAATTCCATAGACAAAAAATTCATAATAACACCACCTATTCTTACCTATATTGTATCACACAAATACCAAAGAACAAACAAAAAAAAGTATAATTTGTAAGATTATCTTTTATTCCAATTCTTATGCATATATTCTTTAAAATCATACTTTTCATTTTCTCTTTTTCTTACCAAAACAGGAGCAATAATACCAGCATTTTTTTCATTGACATCTATTTTATCTACATCATCCATAATACTCATAAGTTCTTTATCATCTTTATCATAATATCTAGTAAGTTCTTCATCAAAAACATCCTTTGTCCATTTTGTCTTTAAATAAGCTTGTCTTCTTTCCTCCATATAATCTAACCTAGGATCTGCTCCTAACTCATTTCTCTTAACACGCGGAGCATTTCTTTCCATATTCTCCCAAAGAAGAGTCGCAAGTTCATCACGAAGTATTCTTTTTCCTTCATCTTTACTTTTAACTTTAGAAAAATCAATAGGATTTCCATAATTCATATATATATTCTTACTACCAAATTCATTAAATGGAGCAACAGGAACAACCTTAGCTCCAGTTCTTTTAGCAAGAACATAAGGACTAGCAAATAACTTTTGACTAAGTAAATTCTCAGTATTATTAAAACCACCCTCTGGAAAAATTAAAACACTAGTACCAGATTCAAGCAATCTTTCCATCTTATTAAGAGCATCTTTTCTATTACTATCATCCTTTCTATCAACATAAATAAAACCATTAAGCCAAGCAAAATACATATCTTTATTAACCTCAAGTTGATCAGAAGTTCCAAAAAGCAAATACGCATTCCTATCAATACTACCAAGATTAGCAATAGAATCCTCAACAAAATTATGAGTAGAAGCAAATATATAAGGCTTTCCCTTCTCAAGTTCAGGATAGTTTTCTATAATAACCTTACCATTAGTAGCAGCCTTAAGTATAGGCCTTAAAACAGGATTAATACCTCTTCTTAATTTTATTCCTATATCTGAAGTAAAAGTATCAACATTAGCATATTTAAAATTTCTTATTCCATAATTTTTCATAAAAAACCTCCAATAATTCGTTTCAATTGGTATTATAACACCATAACAATAAATTTCAAAACCAAAATGTAAACATTTTACAAAAAAAACAACACTTTTATGTTATAATAAAAAAGGTGATACAAATGAATATTGTAATAAAAGTTGATGAAGAAACAAAAAACAAAATGATAGAATACTATAAAGATAAAAAAAGAGATAAAACTCCTCCCTATGCCATTTTCCAAGCCCAAGAAGAAGACACAATCATAACACTATATAACTCTGGAAAATGTATGTTTCAAGGAACAAGTGCCTTTGTTGATGCTAATATGTGGAAAGCCCTAAAAGAAAACGATGAAGAAGATACAAATAAAATAGATTACTTAAATACAACATCTGTAGGCTCAGACGAAGTAGGAACAGGAGACTATTTTGGCCCCATAGTAGTAACAGCATCTCTAGTAAAAAAAGAAGACATAGAATTTCTAAAAAAACTAGGATGCACCGACTCAAAAAAAATAACTGATGACAAAATAAAAAAAATAGCACCAGAAATAATCAAAAAAATAAAATACAAAAGCATAATCCTATCAAACGAAGAATATAATCAAAAATATTCAAAAGAAAACAATATGAATAAAATAAAAGCAATAATGCATAACAAAGCACTATCACTTATCCTAGAAAAAACAAAAGAAAAACTAGACTATATAATAATAGATGAATTTGCTAAAGAAAATAGATACTATTCATATTTAAAAGATATACCAAATCCTGTAAAAAATATAACATTTATAACTAAAGCAGAAACAAAAAATATGGCAGTAGCATGTTCATCTATCATAAGTAGATATATTTTTCTAAAAGAATTTGACAAACTATCAGATACATACCATATTCCCCTTCCAAAAGGAAGTGGTCAAAACGTAGATAAAATAGGAGAAGAACTAACAGAAAAATATGGAAAAGATATATTAAACAAAATAGCAAAGAAAAACTTTTCAAATACCAGTAGAATACTAAAAACAAGAGTCATATAACTCTTGTTTTTTTATATTTTTTTGCATAATTCACTCTATGGTGTTATTATGAGGCGAGAGGAATCATCTGAATAAGCAATACCGAAGTAGCCGTCCGAGTTGAACAATCCAGCATCTACACCACCGTTATAATAACCACCACGTATGAACCAAGAGCCAATCGAGTACGCAAGGTTAGAGTAATCACTATACCACCCTCTTGAACCTTTATATACTTCTTTTATACCATCTCCTAATTTGCTTCTTTTTCGTGATTCATAGCTAGTACCATAACTATATTTATCATAATATTTATTATTTGGGTAATCTATTCCAGTATATGATGTATAATTACCAGAATCATATATTTTGCCTGTATATCCCGAATTACTTAATGAACTATAACCACTCATCATTATTGTTCCATCACTACTTACTATATTGGACATCGTATATTCCCATGCTCCTCCACTCATATCATATACTCCATATATATTTCCAGTTGTTGATGCTAGCATTCCATTATTTGTATTATAACTATTACATGTAGTATTTTTTAAACTACTGGCATTAGCACCACATCCTGTTATAAAATTAGAATTGTTATTTATTCCTATTTCTGTACAAGTACCACCAGAGCATGTTCCATATTTAGAGTGAGATAAGTATGCTACTGCACCCCATTCTATATTTTTTATCATATGTGTATCTGTTAATGTACTTAGTCCATACCTGTTACCACTACTATTCATATTCATTATATTTGTTTCAAATGAACTTACTGTTTGTTCTCTTACACTACTTAAACTAGGTTTTGTTGTTACATTATTAATTGTCCCAGTTATTTCAAACTTTCCTATCCAAAATCCCTTTATTTCTTCATTTCCAAAAGTAAATGCTGGATGTGTATATGTCTTATTATTACATGTATCATCTGTACAAGTAATATTATTCTTTTTTAACTTACATGTTTCTGATGGATCGCCATCTGTACTACTTATTGCATCTTGACAATAAATTTCTCCAGTTTTATCTGTTCCATCTTCAAATGTTATTTCTATTTCTTGTTCATTACTTGTTGCTGTTCCATTCTCATTATAATTCCATACTTTATATTTATATCTTGGTATCCAAACTTCCATAGTTAATATATCATCCATCGGTATTTCTGTTCCTACACTTGCACTTTTATATATATCTCTATTAGTACTTGATACTGTCACACTATTTGCCCATTTCTTATTATTATAATCATACCAATTTTTATTTTTATTTGAACTATCTGCCTTTTTCCAAGAAGAGCTACTTTCATCATAATATACTGGTATCATTCCATCATCTAGTACTGGTGCATTAGGTTCAACAGCTTTAACCTCTTCACTCTTAAGTCCTATCTTAAACTTATATTCAAGCTTAGTATTTTCATCCCAACTACTAGCATCAACATCATTATTAACCCATACCCTAATCTTATACTTATCAGTAATACTAGTATTTGTTTTACTATGACTATTAACCTTTTCATATAAAATATTATTATTTAAATCACTTATTAAAGTAGGTCTAACAACTTGCTTATTATCATAATCAGTCAAATATACTTTAACCTCATTATCCCTTAAACTTGTATAACCACTATCTACGCTTAATTTCTCGGCTCTTAAAGTATATTTTAAATTAATATCATAATTAGCTTTTGTAGTAACAGCAAAATCAAAAGAGTCCCCTTTCTTACCATTGCTATCAGGCACAGGAAAAACATTTCTTATATCTATTACATTAGTATTACTTTCCAAAAATTTAATAGAAGCAGAACCAGTTTCTAACTTACTTTCTTTACCCACAAAAGAATAATCATAAGCAGCATAACTTATTCCTATTATTAATAATATTAATATAAATATTGTTATTATTAATATTATTTTTTTCTTCTTACTATTAGAGGATTTATTTACTTTATTTTTAAATGAATATTTACTATCATATTTTTGTACTTTTGTCATACAATTATATCCTCCTTAGTATTATCTATAACTAATTTTATAACAAAAAAGCTACTTTTTCAAGAAACTATTCTATTTTTTTAACTTTATCAAAACACATCAAAAATTCTACCACTTTTCATAGTCATAACAACATAATTAAAAATATACCTAACACACAACTAAACACTAACATCAATATAAAAAAATAAAACTTTTTATATAATCACTTAATATTTTTAAAAAAATCTATGTTTTATCTGTTAAAATAATTACAAAATTCATTAAAAATAATAAAACTATGTTAAAATATAAACAGGTGAGAACAATGGATAAAAAAAGTAAAATTATTATAATAGAAGATCAAATAATTCTAAATGACTCATTAAAACAAGCAATATCAAGCAAATATGATGTAGTAGCAACCTCTCTATCCGCAAAAGATATGCTAAAACTATGCGAAAAATATAAACCAGATCTAATACTAACTGATATATGTACATTAGAAAACTCAAATGGCATAACAAACGGTAAAAAAGTAAAAGATAAATACAAAAACAAAATAAAAGTTCTAGCAATGACAGGAATTCAAGAAATAACCTTTCTAGAAAAAGCCAAAGAAGCTAACCTAGATGGATTTATTTATAAAAATATAGACACAAATACTTTAATAACCACAATAGAACAAATTCTAAACGGATATAAATTATTTCCAGATAACATCAAACAAAAAAAAGAACATCAAAAATTACAACAACTAACAAAAAAAGAACTAGAAATACTAACCCTTCTTTGTAGTGGTGCAGAAAGAGAAGAAATAGCAAATATGCTAAATATAACAACTGGCACCTTAAAAAATCACATATCTGCAATACTAAATAAAATGAATTTTGAAAGCATTTCAAAACTACTTATCTTTTGTATAAGTAAAGGATACATTATTCCAAATCAAAAAGACTAAACCATCTTTTTTATATTTTAACCTTTAAAACAAATCTATCTTTATATTCAATAACAAGATAACCCCCTAACAAAGCAAGTTTTCTTTTCATTCCCTTAATCCCCTCTCCATATATTATTTCACTACTAGGAACAGTACCATCATTACTTATTATCATAGAATCCCTTTTTATATTAACATCAATATTCCTACTACCACCATGCAAAATAGCATTAGTAATTCCCTCACGAATTACCTCAAAAAAAGTATCTCCTATTTTATCACCTGGCAGTTTTCCTTTAACATTAATATTTATCCCCAAAACTTTATATATTTCCACCAATTTATTTAATTTTTTAATACTATCAATCTTTGAATCATCAACAAACAAATTATTAATCATATACTTTATATCATCAATAGAAATATTATCACTATCAAGATATCCCTTAAATAAAGATAATCTATGTCCTAAAAGATCATGAAATTCATTCTTAATTTTTATTAAATTTTTCCCCTTACGCGTTTCTTTAGTTCTTTCCAAAACATCAAAAAGTCTCTTATTATACTCCTCCAAAAACCTATTCTGTTTCTCATACTCCTCATTAAGTTTATATATATCAGTAACCATAATAGCATGTACCTCATACGAAGAAATAACCTTAATAAGCCATACATCACTATTATTTCTTAACAAATAATCATCATTTATCTTCTTAAAACTCTTAGAAATTAACTGTTCTAAAAAACAATCATAAATTTCAAGAGAACAAAGAAGTTTTCTCATAGAATTATTAATAAGAAATACCTCTCCCCTTCTATCAAAAAACATTATACCATTATAAGACTTATCCAAAGCTCCCTTAACAGAAAATAAAGAAATATATCTATTCCTATTTGTAAAAATCCATACAAACACTAAAAAAACATAAACAACAAAAAATAAAGAAATAAATATAAAACATAAACTAAAAACATCCTCATTAAACATATTCATATTATAAAAACATAAAACAAATAAAGACAAAAAAACTAAAACATTAAACCATCTAAAAACAACATTACAACCTTTATAACAAAAACACTTCGAAACTATATATATTTGCAAAATAATACTAATCATTGAGGCAAAAATCACATATCTCATAAAACATCACTCCTATTAAAAGAATAAATAAGTTCAGTATCCTCTCCATAAGTACATTTTCTAAAACTTATATTATTAGCCATAATAATATCAATATCTTCATCAAGAATAAATCTAAGCTTTATTTTACTACCATCTAAAGAAACAAACAACATAACACATTTACACTTTTTCAAAACCTCAAAAACAATATCATATATAATAGACATATCATAACTACTAACACTAATACTATCTACTACAACTTCACCAACAATATTAAAATCAGTAAATAATTCTTCTATAAGCATCTTAATTTCTAAAGAACAATAAACATCATAATTAAGCTCAGAAATAATAAGCGAACTTTTCCTTTTACAATAAGAAATTAAAACCTTTACATATTCTAAATCTTCTCGGCTAACACTATCATTATCCAAAATACTAAGAGCTTCACTCTTTTTTTCATACATACTATTTTCAAGCTTCAAAACAATTTCATTACGTAATTTTACCTCTTCTAATTCCTTCTTAACCTCATTCTCTCCCTTAAGTTTTGAATTAATCTTTAAAAGCCTCTTTCTCCTTTTCTTAATCTCTTTTTTTAATCTATTAAACTCTTCTATATTTCTTTTCATAACAACATAACTATCTTTATTAAAAACAACATTATAAATAACACCATTTTCCCTATAAATATCTTTAACAGAATTACTCTTTATATCAGTAACAATATACTTAGGAACCTTGCTAAACGTTTTAGTAGTATAAACATTATCCCCTTCCAAAGAAATAATTAACATATCCAAAGAAGAATTAATAAAAGCCTTTTTATACTTACTATTATTAGGAATAAGTCCTAAATAAAAAATAAGTTCAATACCAAGACAAATAAGCACACTGAGTATAACAGATAAATTACTACCTCTAAAAAATGGAATATCAATAACATAAAATATAGTATATAAAAGCCCTAAAATAAGAAGAAAAAGAGGAAAAAATGCTCTAAAACTTTTTTTTAACTTAAACTGATTAATAGCAAGCAAAACCATTCCTTTACCAAAAAAATAAAAAATATAAATACAAATAACATAATATCCAATAAAATGTTTATAAGTATTATAATTACTAAGACCCTCAGGAAACCTAAACACCAATTGATGAAAATCATTAGAAAGTACTAAAAATAATAATAAACTTGAAATACCATATATAAAAATTTTTCTTTTTCTACTTAAATTATTTGTCAAAGAACAAACACACATATAAAAATACGAAGGAGCAAATATCAAAGGAACATAATATAAATACCAACAAAATCTAGCCATACCATCAGAATAAACAAGTCCCTTAGTTATTCTAATAACCATCCAAAAAATAATCAAAATACCAATAATAAACACATAAAACTTAGTTTTCTTATCATATAACTTATAATAAATTCTTATAACCCAAAAAGTAAAAATAACAAGAAATATCAAAGCCTCTTGCATACCAAGCATATAAATCACCCACAACTTAAAGATATTATAACAAACATTATGACAAAAGTCATAAAAAGTATGAAAAATACATGAATTAAAACATATATACTTAAAAATATATTTATCTTATAATGAAATAGAAAGGAGATATTATGAAAAAAATAAAATATTTATTAGCAATAGCATTTATATTTACACTAGGAATTATAAATGTTAATGCAGAAACAGGTAAAACACCTGAAACAATTCAAACAAAAGAAGAACTTTTGTATTATATTTACTACTACGGAGGAACAGCAACCATAACAGATAACACAATAAAATTAACAAAAAGCCTAGAACTAAACCAAGACATAGTATTTAATAACAATGAAGCATTAACATTGGATTTAAATGGAAATGGAATTTATCTAGGAAATAACAAAATATTTATTTTAGGAACTTCTAAAAACATCAAAATAACCGATACAAGTAAAAAAGATAACGACTACATAAAATCAGAATCAAACTTTACAATTTATAATGCTTCTAAATCAGGAACTATAACAATAGAAAATACAAAAATAATTAGCGGAGGAACAAAACCAGCTGTTTATAGTTATGAATACAGTAAAACAAATATAATAAATTCAACTATTCAAGGAGAAAAAACTGTTATATCAGCACTTAAAAACTCACAAGTTAATATAACAAATTCTAATGTAAAAATAGGAAACACTTCTGGAGAAACAGGAATTGAAAACACAAATGGCAAAGTAAATATAACAAATTCAGAAATAACAATCATAAATGCATCCACAAATGGTATAGGAATACATAGTAATACTCAAAATGCAGTAACAACAATAACAAATAGTACAGTAACTGCAAACAAAAATGCCATATTAAATGAAAAAGGAACACTTATCATCAACAGTGGTACATTCACAAGTAATAGTCAACACGCTGTAAGAACAACAGAAAACACAACAATAAACGGTGGTACATTCATCAGTAACACAATGGCAGGACTACAAATATTAGAAACTGCAAATAATATAGTTTTAAACGAAGGTATATTTAAAACTAAATCTAATACAATCGGAGGAATAGCTATACCACAACAAAATAATATCGATACATACATTAGCAAAACAAGCATTATAAACAATAAAGAAACAATTACAAAAAATGGACTTACCTTTACAAAAGAACAAAATGTCATCATAGTATCCACTCCTAAAACTAAATCACTAAGCACAAAAACATATACCTATAATAATAAAGTAAGAACTCCAGAAGTAAAAATAATTAATAATTTAGGAAGAACACTTATTAAAGATAAAGATTATAAACTAAACTATCAAAAAGGAAGAAAAAACGTTGGAACATATTATGTAGAAATAATCTATATAAATAATTATAAAAATCTAAATAAAGAAAAACTATACTTTACAATAAATCCAAAAACAACATACATAACAAACCTTCAAAAAGGAAAGAAAAGTATAACACTAAAAATTAAAAAACAAGCAATACAAACAACTGGTTATCAAATAACTTATTCACAAAACAAAAACTTTAAAAATAGTAAAACAATAAAAATTAAAAATACTAAAACCAAAACAACAATAAAAAAACTAAAATCTAATAAAAGATACTACATAAAAGTTAGAACCTACAAAACAATACAAGGTAAAACATATTATTCAACATGGAGCAAAACAAAATCTATCGTAGTAAAATAAAGCCTCATGGCTTTTTTTCTTTGCAAAATAAAAAGAGACATACCCATTTATAAATATTTTATTTTCAACAAAAAAATGCATAAGAATTCCTTATACATTTTTATTATTACAAAACTAACATCATTCTTACTTAATCTTTATTCTAATAGATTTCTTACAATTATCATTTTTAGTCTTATTAACATAATCACAATAAACCAAACTAGCAAGATCTACAACTTCATCATCAATAAATAACACTGATGCTTCCTCTTCACTATTCATATCATCAATAGTAGAAATTAATTCTGGAACTTTATCAACAAAAGGATACCTTTCTTTTTCTCTTTCTACAATATCACATATTTCTACTAAACTCAAAACATCTGGATTAAATTTTTTTTCAGAACTTGTAACATTATTTCCAAAATGCTTAACACCCGATATTGGTTTAGAAGTAGCAAATATTTGATTCATATTAAAATCTACTAAAAAAGCATTTTCAACTTTACATTTATAAAAATCATCATCAATCTTACAATATCTTTTCTTATCATCAACACCAGACATAAATGCAACATGGCCATGCAAATTTTCAAATATTTCAGCCATTAATTTATAAAAACTTTTCTTATCAACCAATTTATTTTCCATGAAAAACCTCCTATTTTAGAAAATCATCTATTTCTCTAAGCCTATCATCTATCTCAAGCAAAGACACTTGATGAGGCTTAATCTCCTCTTTATTACTTTCTAAAATTTCAATCTCGTTCTCCTCATCAAGATTATCACCATTAACAGATATATCTTCTTCTAAAGACTTAATAACAAATATATCATCAATATCATCTTTAAATATAGTAGAACCAGTCTTATAACGATCTGCTATAGTTATTTCAGTATTCTTTAAATTAGAAATAGAATTACCTATTTTAAATCCAAAATAATCACGATTATCTACAATAAACGTCTTAATAACCTTATAAGGATTAGTCTTAACCTCTCTTAATAAAAGTAATCCCCTTCGAGCCCTTGAAGATTTCTCAAATTCCTCAAGTCTAACCCTTTTAGCAGTTCTGTTATTAGTAAATATTGTAACATATTCTTTATTTTTGTCAAATATATTAGCACTTATCACATAATCATCTTTTAAATTAATAGCTTTAACACCACTAGACTTAATACCAGAAGTTGGAACCTCTCCCATATCAAACCAAAGTCCATAAGCATTATAAGTACTAACAAATATATCATTATATTTAACTAAAAATGCATTAATAACAAAATCTCCATCTTTGAGTTTCATACAAGAAATTGGTTTACTATATCTACTAACTTTAAAATCACTTAAACTAGTCTTCTTAATCATACCATTCTTACTAACAATTGAAATATCAATCTTTGCATCAAAATTATTAACTGGAATAGCACTTACAATTTCTTCATTTTCTGAAAGCTTAATAATATTACTTATATGTTTACCAAGCATTTTCCACTTAATATCAGGAATCTCATGAACAGGTAAAAACAAATAATTACCCAAATTAGTAAACACAAGAAGCGTATCAATAGTTCTTTGCTTATAAAGTCCAATTATATAATCCCCTTCTTTAAGCAAAGGATCATCACTATTAGCATTATACCCTCTCATAGAAGTTCTCTTAACATAACCATCCTTAGTTATTAAAACCACAACTTCTTCATTAGGAATCATTGCTTTCTCATCAATTTTTATAATCGCTTCTTCATTGGTAATAACAGTCTTTCTAGGAATCGCATATTCTTTCTTCATTACTCTAAGTTCTTCCTTCATAACCCTCTTAAGTTCTTCTTCTTCATTTATTATCTTAGATAAAGCAATAATTATAATATTAAGGTTATTAAGTTCTTCTTCCAAAGTTGTAATATCAGTATTAGTAAGTCTATAAAGTTGTAAAACAACAATAGCCTCAGCCTGATCCTCAGTAAAATCAAATTCCTTAACTAAATTAACCTTAGCATCTGCCTTATTCTTACTGGCACGAATTACTCTAATAACTTCATCAAGTATAGAAATAGCCTTAATAAGTCCTTCAACTATATGAAGCCTTTTTTTAGCATGAGCAAGATCAAAAGCAGTCCTCTTAAGAACAACTTCTTTATAATGAGCAAGATGAGCATCAATTATGTCCATTATTCCAAGTAACCTAGGGCGACGATTAACTATTGCTATCATATTATAATTATATGAAGTTTGAAGTTCAGTATTTTTATATAAATAATTAAGAATTAAATCAGTATTAGCACCAGCTTTAAGTTCAATAACTATTCTAAGTCCTTCCTTATCAGTCTCATCACGAACTTCAGCAATACCTTCAATTTTCTTATCAATACGTATTTCATCAATCTTTCTCGTAATATTAGACTTAAGTACATCAAAAGGAATCTCTGTAACAATAATATTTGTTTTTCCCTTAACCTTAGTTACCTCAAGTTTAGCTCTAACAATTATCTTACCACGTCCTGAAGTAAAAGCCTTAGTAATACCATCAGCTTCATATACCACACCCCCTGTTGGAAAATCAGGACCTTTTATTATTTCTAAAATTGTTTCCAACCTACAATTAGGACTATCTATTCTCTTAATTGTAGCATCAATAACTTCTCCTAAATTATGTGGAGGAATATTAGTAGCATAACCAGCACTTATACCAGTTGTACCATTAACAAGTAAATTAGGAAACTTAGCAGGAAGCACTGTAGGTTCAAGCTCTGTATCATCAAAGTTAGGAGCCCATGTAACAGTATCTTTATCAATATCTTTTAAAAGCTCATTACTAACTTTAGAAAGCCTAGCTTCTGTATAACGCATTGCAGCAGGACTATCCCCATCAATAGAACCATTATTACCTTGCATATCAATATAAGGAGTATTTTGTTTCCACCATTGACTCATACGAACCATAGCCTCATAAATAGAACTATCACCATGAGGATGATAATTACCCATTATACTACCAACAGTTTTAGCACTCTTTCTATAAGGCTTATCATATGTATTATGTTCACGAAACATTCCATATAAAATTCTTCTTTGAACAGGCTTAAGACCATCCCTAACATCTGGAATAGCCCTATCTTGTATTATATACTTAGAATATCTTCCAAAACTAAGTCCCATTATCTCTTCTAAAGAATACTCATGTATCCTCTCAAGTGCAATTTTTGTATCATTCATTTATAAATCACCATACTTATTATACATTAAAAAACAAAATATTACCAAATTATTAACAAATTTTTACGTAAAAAAGCAACAAAACAATCAAAAATACAAAACAAAAAAGATATAAGAAAATAAATTCCTATATCAATTATACAATTATTTAACAACAATATTAACAATTTTATCTTTTATAACAATAATCTTAACTATCTCTTTTCCTTCAATATGCCTCTTAACATTATCTAAAGATAAAGCCTTTTCCTTAACACTATCCTCATCATCAAGAACAGAAATAGTTACTTCACCACGTACTTTACCATTAACTTGTACAGCAATTACCTTAGTATCACACACAAGCTTACTTTCATCATATGAAGGCCACTTTTCAAAAGCAATAGTATCATTATGTCCCAATCTTTCCCATAATTCTTCAGTCATATGAGGACAAATAGGATTAAGAAGCTTCAAGAAATTAAGAGCATAACTTAAAGGAAAAACATCTTCCTTATAAACACTATTAATAAAAATCATCATTTGACTTACTGCAGTATTAAAATTAAGTGTTTCAAAATCTTCAGTAACCTTTTTTACAGTTTCATTATAAACCTTATCAAGATTACTATTTTCCTTATCACATATTTTATCTTCTTCTAAATAAAGTCTCCATACTCTTTCCAAAAACTTTCTTGCTCCCAAAACACCTTTATCATTCCAAGGTTTATCAGCCTCAAGCGGTCCCATAAACATTTCATAAAGTCTTAAAGTATCTGCTCCATATTCATTAACAATATCATTAGGATTAACAACATATTTAGGAAATCTTTTTCCCATTTTTTGACCATTAGAACCAAGAATCATTCCTTGATGTACTAACTTTTTAAAAGGCTCTTTTACAGAAACAAGTCCTTTATCATATAAATAATTATTCCACATTCTTGCATAAAGTAAATGTCCACAAGCATGTTCAGGTCCTCCAACATAAAGATCAACAGGCATCCAGTGTTCAATTAATTTCTTATCTGCAAACACCTCATTATTATGAGGATCAATATAACGTAAATAATACCAAGAAGAACCAGCAGAACCTGGCATAGTAGAAGTTTCCCTAACACCCTTCTTACCATCAATCACAACATTCTTCCATTCAGTAGCACTATCTAAAGGAGCCTTACCATTCTTACCCCTATAATCTTTAAGAAGAGGTAGCACAAGAGGCAAATCTTTATCATCCAAAGCTTTCATAGTACCATCCTCAAAATAAACAATAGGTACAGGTTCACCCCAATATCTTTGACGAGCAAAAATCCATTCTCTAAGACGATAATTAACCTTCTTATTACCACATTTCTTATCTTCTAAAAACTTAATAACACTATTAATAGCTTCTTCCTTATTAAGACCATTTAAAAACTCAGAATTAATATGAACACCATCACCAGTATAAGCTTCTTTAGACACATCCCCACCTTCTAAAACAGGAATTATATCAAGATTAAACTTCTTAGCAAACTCATAATCCCTCTCATCATGAGCAGGAACAGCCATAATAGCACCAGTACCATAACTAGCAAGAACATAATCACTTATAAAAATAGGTATTTCACTACCATTAATAGGATTAACAGCATAACTACCAGTAAAAACACCAGTCTTTTCTTTATTAAGTTCTGTTCTTTCCAAATCACTCTTAGAAGCACATACCATTTTATAAGATTCAACTTCTTTCTTCTTTGAAGAAGTAGTTATTAAATCAACAAGAGCATGTTCAGGAGCTAAAACACAATAAGTTGCCCCAAACAAAGTATCTGGACGAGTAGTAAATACTGTAAATTCTTCATCAAAACCTACAACCTTAAAATTAACCTCTGCTCCAACACTCTTTCCAATCCAGTTTCTTTCAATTTCCTTAGTAGATTCTGGCCAATCTATATCATTCAAACCATCAAGTAATCTTTCAGCATACTTAGGCATATCAATTACCCATTGCTTCATATTTTTTCTAACAACAGGAAAACCACCACGTTCACTCTTACCATCAATAACCTCATCATTAGCAAGAACAGTACCAAGTTCCTCACACCAATTAACAGGCATATCAACAAGTTTAGCAAGTCTATCCTCATAAAGTCTCTTAAAAATCCATTGAGTCCACTTATAATATTTAGGATCACTAGTAGAAATAAATCTATCCCAATCAAAATCAAATCCCAACATTTTTAATTGTTTGGTAAATGTTCCAATATTATAATTAGTAAACTCAGCAGGATGATTCCCAGTATTAACCGCATATTGTTCAGCTGGAAGCCCAAAAGAATCAAATCCCATTGGATGAAGAACATTATAACCTTGCATCCTTTTCATACGAGATACAATATCAGTAGCAGTATACCCCTCTGGATGCCCAGCATGAAGACCTACCCCACTAGGATAAGGAAACATATCAAGAGCATAAAACTTAGGTTTACTAAAATCCCATATATCAGTCTTAAAAGTCTTATTTTCATCCCAATACTTTTGCCATTTTTCTTCTATTAACTTATGATTCATCTTTAACAAGTCCTTTCCTCTTTAAAATATACCCTGCAAACTTATAACTTAAAAATAAAACAATAAATATTACAGGAATTGCAACTGCTAACTTAAGAAGTATATTATCAACAACATTAGTAACAAGCAGCACTAACCCAACATCAATAGCATTAATAACAGCCACAATCTTCATTAACTTTTCATAACCAATCTTCTTAACATCAACCCTTTGAGTCTGAATAAAAAGTTTAAGATCAGTAGGAATATTATTTTTAGTATATTTATCAATCTTTCTAGTTTCAACAAACTTATAAAATAAGAGGACTAAAGCTACAGCAACACAAAACTCCACTACACAAAAATAAAAATTCATACAATTCACCTCTTAAATACATATATATTATAATAAATTTAATATAAAAAAACAAGAAGAAAAGCACAAGAAAAACTATTAACTATAATCATATCGAACAACAAAACAACTCTTACCATCACCATGATCCGTAACCTCACAAACAACTGAACCATTAGGATAACCATCAAGATAAAAAGGTGTACTCAAATCATCAATCAAATATATAAGTCTCTTAATCTTTTCATTTCCCTTACCAGCACCATAAAGAGCACTTCTACTCCTAGATTTAAAAAGAAAACAAAATCTTTCAAATTCACTAAAATTCTTAAACTCCTCCCTAGTATAATTACTCTTCTTAAAATATCCAAGATTTATAAAAAAACTCCTAAAACTATCAACAACACCATTATCACAAACAAGATTATCATCAGACAAAACATCATTAATCAAACAAACCTCATAACCACCATCATCTCCCTCAAAAACAATTTTATTCTTCAAAGAAACAGTAACAACATAAAAACAACTATCATCAAAAGTATCACCAAATCTAACCAAATACTCCTCTCCTCTAGAATCAATAGTATAAATCACCTTACCAAAAACATTCCTAACAATAGACTCAATTATAGCCTTTCCCTCTCTAGTAAGAATAATAGTATTAAATAGCCCCTTTGTCAAAGGATCAAGATAATCATACTTAACACCATCCTCCTCAAACAAAAACTTTCCATTATTATTATAAATTTTAATCTTTTTAAACATCTAATCTCTCCCTTCATATATACTATTACCGAAAAAATCAAAAGCACCTACCCCTAACATAAATTTTTTCCAAAAAAAAACACTTGAAATCAATCAAGTGCCATAAAATACAAATAAAAACTATTCCTCAACAACCTTCTTAGAACCATCCATCAAAGTAAGTTCATATTTTAAAGATAAACAACCAAGTTCATCACTTTTACCACAACCAACAACATCTAAATCACTAACCTTATACTTCTTAAGAATAGTCTTATAATTATTATTAACAATATCAATAGTAGAATAATACCTCACTGAACCATCACTCATAATAAAATAAATACTTTGTTGAGAATCACGAGTAAAACGATTATTAGTAACAAAAATCTTCTTAACAGAATCTTCCTTAAGACCCAAATTAATCACAGTATAACCACTACTTTTATTACTCTTATTAGGTTTATCATTATATAAAATATCATAGAAATTATCACCATTACTACTACCAAAATACATTTTACCCTTATAAGCATAAAATATACCTTTATTACATATAGCATAAATATTCATATTATCACTAGAATGAATCCTACTAATTATATAATTTTTATCATCAACCGAAACATTAGACTTATCCTCAAGTTTCTTTATCTTAGAAACAGCATCCTTATAATCCTTAACAACCTTATCTTTTTCCTCATTTGAAACCTTTAAATCTCTCTTAGTCTTAGACAAAACCTGATTAACATCTTTATCTAAAACAAATTTATCATAACAAATATATCCTATACTACCCACTAATAAAATAGCAAGAATAACAACCAAAACAATTAAACCCTTATTACTTTTCTTTTCCATACAAATACTCCTTCCAATCATACTATAATTATATAATATTAATCCTACCAGCTTCAAGAACACCCGGAAAAAAAACAACAACTTTACATCAAATTTACAAAACAATTGAGATTTACTAAGTTTTTCTATATAATAAATCAAGGAAGTGATTTCATGTTTAAATATTCATATAATAATAAAAGATATCATACTCTAGATTACTACTACAAAACAAAATATAATTCTAAAGTATTTAAAGTAAACCTAAACCTAGGACTATCATGTCCAAACAAAGACGGAACTAAAGGAACTGGAGGATGCATATATTGTAAAAGCGGTGGATCATCCTTTGGAGGAAACTGCAATAAATCCTTAAAAGAACAATTCGAAAGTCAAAAACAAATCCTTCATAAAAAATGGAAAAACGCCAAATACATAGCATACTTTGGTTCAAATACCAACACCTATGGAGATTTAGAATACTTAAAAAAATCATACGAAGAAGTACTAACATATGAAAACGTCGTAGGAATAAACATAGCAACAAGACCAGATGCCATTACAAATGAATGCCTAGAATACCTACAAGAACTAAATAAAAAAACCAATTTAGTAATAGAATTAGGCTTACAAACAATCCATGAAAAAACATCAAAACTAATCAATAGAGGTCACACTCTAGAAGAATTCGAAACCATGTACAAAAAACTTAAAAAAGCTAAAATAAAAGTAGTAGTACATATCATAAATAGTCTTCCCTATGAAACCAAAAACATGATGCTAGAAACCGTACAATACTTAAATAAACTACATATAGACGGAATAAAAATACATATGCTTCACATCCTAAAAGATACAAAATTAGAAAAATTATATAAAGAAAAAAACTTTCATATTCTAACCAAAGAAGAATACATAGATATAGTATGTGATCAACTAGAAAATTTAAACGAAGAAATAATAATAAATAGATTAACTGGAGATCCAGATAAAAACGACCTCCTAGAGCCTCAATGGACAACAAAAAAATTTACTATTCTAAATGATATAGACAAAACCCTAAAACAAAGAAACACATATCAAGGTTACAACCTAAGTATTTTAAACAAAGCAAGAACACTTATGGAAACAAACCTAAAACAAAACGACATAGTAATAGATGGCACAATAGGAAACGGAAAAGACTCAAACTATCTCCTAAGCATAATAACAAAAGGATTTCTCTTCGGTTTCGATATTCAAAAAAAAGCAATAGAAAACACCAACAACCTCCTAAAAGACAAATACAAAAACTATAAACTATATCAAACAGGACACGAAAACATAGAAAAAACATTAAAAAAATACAAACAAAAAATATCCCTAATAATATTTAACCTAGGATTCCTCCCAAAAGAAAACAAAGAAATAACAACAAAAACAGAAACAACAATACATGCTATAAAACAAAGCCTTAACATGTTAAATAAAAAAGGACATATCGTAATAACAATATATCCAGGACATGAAGAAGGAAAAAAAGAAAGTAAAGAAATAATAAAATATCTAAAAACATTAACAAATTATACATATGAAGAATTCCATAACACAGAAAACAAAGAAGCTCCATATATAATAAATATAAAACAAGTTAAACAAAAATAAAATTAACTTGTTTTTTATACGCCTCTAACATTATTAAAAACAAAACTAATTATTACCAAAATAATTAAAATATAATAATACTTAGAAAAAAACAACAAATATCTACTAACAAAATTCCTATTACACAAAATATCAATAACAAACAAAACAAGAAAAATAACTAAAAACAAAAATATAGGAATAGTAAGTATATTATAAAAAAATGCCTCTTTAAAATTGCCATAAAACAAAGCTCTAAAACCTCTAGTCAAACCACATCCAGGACAAGAAATCCCAAAAATACTCTTAAACAAACAATCAACATCAAAAACAAATACTACTAGTACACCAAATACAAGTAGTATTAAAAATATCAATAAAATAAATTTCTTATCACTAAACTTAGTCAACTAAATAATTACCATCCGCATCTATATTAATAGTACCTGTAAGAATTAAAATTCCCTCAACAAGTCCCCATATACCAGAAACAAATGACAAAAAACCACAAGATAAAACTGTAATAAGTAATTGTCCAACAGCCTTTCCAGTATAACCTAAATAAAAATTATGAACTCCAAAAGCTCCTAAAAATATACCTAAAAGCCCTGCAGCAATCTTAGATTTAGGAAAAGAACTATTACCATTTTCATCATTAACAACTTCTCCAGCAACTACCTCTTTATCTTCCTCTACTTTATGACCACATTTACTACAAAAAGAAGAACTCTTCTTTAACTCACTCCCACAATTAGAACAAAATTTACTCATATTATCAACTCCTTTGCTTAATTATATCACACAAAATACACTTATACAATAAATTTACTCCATAACATCTATAATTATACTCTTTCTAAAAGGCTTAAAAAACGAAAACTTATATGCATCATACACCTTATCAAAAGATAACTTCTTACCATAAAGATTCATCAAAACATCACCTTTTCTAACATAATCCCCCACATTCTTCTTAAGAATTATACCAGCATCAAAATCTATATTATCAGTTTTCTTAATTCTTCCAGCTCCAAGCATCATTGAAGTCCTACCAATAATCATACTATTAATATTCCCAATATAACCACTTCTAACAGCCTTAAGCTCGTAACACTTATCATCATCACCATTAGGAATACTTCCTCCTTGTAGAGACACAAACTCCTCAAAAGTCTTATAAGCCTTCCCACTAGAAATAGCATACTTAACCCTATCCCTAGCAATATCCATACTAACATCTTTACTCATAAAATACATCAAACTAGCCATTTCAATACACAAAACACTAAGATTATTCCTCTTACCATTCTTAAGAATATCAACAACCTCCATAACTTCTATCTTATTACCAATATTATCACCAAGAGGATTATCCATTCTAGTAAGCATACAAATAACCTTTCTATCATACCTCTTACCAATAGCAATCATAATCCTAGCAAGTTCCCTAGCCTGTTTCTTATCCTCAACTAAAGCACCAGTTCCAACCTTAATATCAATCAAAATCTTCCCAGCACCACTAGCAATTTTCTTACTCATAATAGAAACCGCAATCAAAGCCACTGACTTAGTCGTACCAGTAACATCTCTTAAAGCATAAACCTTCTTATCCAAAGGACATAAATTATCTGTTTGAGAAGACACAACCATATTAGTCTTACCAATCAAATCATAAAATTCCTTCTTAGTAAGAGCAGTCTTAACCCCAATAGAATCAAGCTTATCAATAGTACCACCAGTGTACCCAAGAGCCCTACCACTCATCTTAGATATCTTAACACCCAAACTAGCAAGAACTGGAAGAACAATCAAAGTAGTCTTATCTCCAACCCCTCCCGTAGAATGCTTATCAATAAAAGAAGAATTCTTAGGAAGAACCTCACCGCTTCTAATAAATATATCAGTAAGATTAAAAATCTCATCATCACTAAGACCATTCTTACATATAAGTTTAAGACAAACAGTCATTTCCTCATCATTAACTTTATCATTTAAATAACCCATAAAAAGTAAAGAAAGCTCATCATAAGAAAGAATCTCCCTATTCTTAAGTTTATTAATTATCTTATTCACACTACCACCTACTATATCAATTATATAACTATTCAAACAATAAATCAAAAGGTTTGAAAAAATAATCAAAACTTTACAAAATAATAAAATAAATAAACTAAAAACCAAAACTTTTAAAACAACAAATTTCATGTTAAAATAGTAATAGGTGATAATTAATGATAGATAACTTAAAAAAAAGTTTCAAAGAAACAACTATAATTGTCTTACCAATATGTATAATAGTAACAATTATATCTTCAATATTTAATCTTGATAAAAGTGTAATAACCTCATTTATGATAAGTTCCATATTTCTAATAATCGGAATAAGTCTATTTACATTTGGAGCAGATCTTTCCATGATGATGATTGGAGAAAAACTAGGAAGTTCCCTTATCAAAAGTAAAAAAATTGGAATAATACTTGGAGTAATTCTCTTAATAGGAATCATGATAACTGTCGCAGAACCAGATTTAAGAGTACTTGCCGAACAAATTCCTAGCATTCCAACTACAACTCTAATACTAACAATAAGCCTAGGAGTTGGAATAATGCTTACCATAGCAGCTATTAAAATACTATTTAAACTAAGTCTAAGAACAATTCTCATAATAAGCTATGCTTTAGTATTTGCACTTTTAGCCTTTGTACCTAGTAGCTTCATACCAATTGCCTTCGATTCAAGTGGTGTTACAACAGGCCCTATAAGCGTTCCATTTATACTAGCACTAGGAATAGGGCTAACCGCCTTTAGAACCGATAGCAACACCAAAAATGATACATTTGGACTAATTGGATTATGTGCAGTAGGACCAAAAATAATGGTACTAATACTTGGAATGTTATTTTCAGGAACAAACACCTATGACACTTCAATCTATAACAATAACCTACCCTTACTACTACAATATACAGAAAAATTCTTAGAATGCATAAAATCAGTATCAATATCTCTAAGCCCTATAATAGGACTATTCATAGTATTTAACATTATCAAAAAAGATGCATTTAGCAAAAAACAAATTAAAAAAATTATGATTGGTTTAATCGCAACTTTCCTAGGACTATGCCTATTTCTAACTGGTGTAGACGTTGGATTTATGAAAACAGGATTCCTTCTTGGACAAGAATTCATAAATAACAACCTAACAAAATATATAATTCCATTTATATCAGTAATAGGATTCCTTGTAGTATTCGCTGAACCTGCTGTAAAAATTCTTACCAATGAAGTAGAAAAAATAACCGAAGGAAGTATAACAAGCAATATAATGCGTATAACCATATCAATCGGAGTAATAATTGCCCTTCTACTAGCATTACTTAGAGTAATATATCAAATACCAATATTCTGGTTCCTAGTAGTAGCATACGCTTTAGCAATGTTACTAACCTTCCTATCACCAAAAATGTTTACAGCTATAGCATTCGATACAGGAGGTTCAGTATGTGGACCATTAACAGCAACTTTCATTCTACCTTTCATAATTGGAGTATGCCTAGCCTCAAACGGAAACATAATGTTAGATGCCTTTGGACTAATCGCATTTATTGCAACATCTCCACTTATAATGGTTCAACTACTAGGAATAATCTTCAAAATAAAAACTAAACAAGAAATAAACAAAAAAATAGACGAAACAATCATAAACTACGATTGGAGGACTACACTATGATAGAATTACTATGTTTAATATCAAATGACAAAGAAGACAAAATTATAAAACCCCTATATGACAAATACAACATGCCCTTTAACATAACAACACATGGTGAAGGAACAGCATCATCTTCACTACTACAATACTTCGCCCTAGAAGATATAAACAAATACATATACTTCTCACTCATACACGAAAAACAAAAAAAAGAAATACTAGAAAGTATCAGACATAACCTAGAACTAGATAAACCCGGTGAAGGAATATGCTTTACAATACCCTTATCAGGAAGCACAAAATATCTATTAGATAAATTAAATACGGAGGATAATATGAAAGAAGAAGAAAAAAAGAAACAAAAAACAAAAAAAGAAATAAGTAAAAAAGCAAATAAAATTCATCACTTAATAGTAACAATTGTAACAGAAGGCTATTCTGAAAAAGTTATGAATACTGCCAAAAATGCTGGTGCAGGCGGAGGAACCCTAATAAATGGACGTAGCATCTACCAAACAAATTCAAAAAGACAATTTCTAGGTTTTTCCATAGAGCCAGAAAAGGATGTCATACTAATAGTAACTGACGAAGACAAAAAAAATGATATAATGAACGCCATAGTAAAAGAAACAGGACTAAAAACTGAAGGTGGTGGAATCATCTTCTCTCTACCCATTACAGAGGCAGTAGGCTTATATGAAGAAAAAAATTAAAAATAGACAACTATCCAAATATATAGTATAATTAGCAAAAAAAGGAGGTTATAACAAAATGACAAAAGCAATGCAATATATAAATGAAAATTTTTTATCAGAAAACTTTACTCTCAAAGAACAAGAAGAATTTCTAAACATAACAGAAAAAATAATTATGCACGAAGAATTTGAAAAAAGATGTACCGAAGAATTTTACCATCATGGAAACACAACTCTAGGAGAACACATCATAAAAGACACCATATTAACCTATAGAATGATAAAAATATATAAACTAAAACATCCATTAAAAAAAATTAATCTTGAAGTTGCCTTACTAATCTCCTTATTCCACGATTTATATACCAACCCTTGGCAAAATAACGCGGAAAAAAAATCAATAATAAAAGCAGAAAACCACGGATTTATACATCCTGTCGAAGCAGTTATAAACTCTTACACCTGGTTTCCAGAATACTTTAAAAACAAAGAAAAAAGAGAAAAAATAATAGATGGTATCCTTCATCATATGTATCCATTTCCCGTAAAAAAAATAACTACAGATACCATAATAAATAACCAAAATATAAAAAAATTTAAACATTATAAGTTTTTAATAGAAAACACCTATAACAAAACAAACATACATTACAACATAAAAAAATCAAAAAGTATTGAAGGAAGAATAATGTCCAAAGCAGACAAAAAATCTGCTATCAAAGAACTAAAAAATATAGAATCATTCTTAGCCCTAGTAACAGGAAAAAATAGTAGTATAATTAAGTAAGGAAACTTACTTTTTTTATTGACAAAAAGCATAACTAAATGTATTATTGTATTATACAAGTAATACAATATAAGGAGGTAACAATGAACTTTAAATTTACAAACGATAGTCCAATATACTCACAACTAACCAATCACCTAAAACTATACATAGCATCTGGAAAACTAAAACCAAATGAAAAACTACCCTCAGTAAGAGAACTAGCTATGCAAATAAAAATTAATCCTAATACAGTTCAAAAATCTCTAGAAAAACTAGAACTAGAAGGACTAATCTACACTGAAAGAACAAATGGAAAATACGTAACAAAAAACATAAAACTAATAAAAAAAATAAAACAAGAGCTAGCAAAAGAAAAAATAATTACCTACTTAAATGACATGCAAAACTTAGGTTTTACCAAACAGGAAGCCATAACATACTTGCAAAATACGAAAGGAGAATAATATGGATTTAGTAAAATGTACAAATCTAACCAAAAAATTTGATAACAAAATAGTCCTAGATAACATAAACCTAACAATAAAACCAAATAAAATAATTGGTCTTCTAGGAAAAAACGGAACTGGTAAAACAACCTTAATAAAACTAATAAATGACCTACTTACCCCAACAAGTGGAGAAATATTAATAAATGGAAAGAAACCAGGACCAGAATCAAAAGAAATAATATCTTATCTTCCAGAAAGAACCTATCTAGATAAATCAATGACTATTAAAGAAACACTAACATTCTTTAGTGAGTTCTACCAAAATTTTAATATAGAAAAAGCAAAAAAACTATTAAAAGATTTAGACCTAAATGAAGAACAAAAACTATCAAAAATGAGCAAAGGAATGCTAGAAAAACTAACCTTAATCCTCGTAATGAGCAGAAAAGCAAAACTTTACATTTTAGATGAACCACTCGGAGGAGTAGATCCTGCAACAAGAGATTACATACTAGACACCATTCTAACCAATTTCGATGAAGACGCAAGTATTATAATATCAACACATCTAATCGAAGATATAGAAAAAATACTAGACGAAGTAATATTCATAGACAAAGGAAAAATAATCCTAAACTCCCCTACTGACAAACTAAGAGAAAAAGAAAACCAATCCATAGATGAAATTTTCAGGAGGTACTTCAAATGCTAAAAAAACTACTAAAATATGACCTAAAATGGTCTTATAAAGCCCTAACAATCTTCTATATATTAAGTATAATATTCGCAATACTAACAAGAATATTTCTAAATATACAAGAAGGAGTTCTATTCTCCATAATAGGAAAAATAATGCAAGGAATAACCATAACTCTCCTAATAAATATCCTAATAAATAACATATTAAGAATATGGGGAAGAACAATAAAAAACTTCTACAGCGATGAATCCTATCTAACACATACCCTACCAATAAAAAAAGAAACACTATACCTATCAAAAATACTAACATCAATAATAACTCTAACAACAAGTTTTATAGTAATAATAATATCACTACTAATATGTTACTATTCAAAAGAAAATATTGAAGTAATAAAAAATATCCTAAATCAAATAAATATTACTAATACAACAATAATAATAAGTATAATAATATTCTATCTAGAAATGCTATTCCTAATTCTAACAGGAATAACAGCAATAATCCTAGGATATAAACAAAACAATAATAAACTAGTAAAATCCTTAATATATGGCATAATAATATACTTCCTAATGCAAGCACTAATACTCATAATAATATTTATAGTTGGCCTATTCAACCAACAAATAATGGATTTATTTAAAACAAATAATATGACTCCAAAAATGCTAAAACAAATATTATCACTAAGTACAATAATATACATAATATATAACATAATCCTATACATAGTAGGAAACAATACATTTAAAAAAGGAGTAAACATAGATTAAAAATTAATTAAAAAAGTATACACAAAGAACAAAGAATAAATGTATACTTTTTTTTTATAGAAAAAAGACCAATTGGTCTATAAAAATACCACAGTACTAATAAAATCATAAATATACTTATCAGAAAAATAACCATGTCCATCAAAATCAAATTCATAAGCCTTACCATTATTATATAAAATAACAATCTTATACTTAGTATAATAATTATTTTTAATATATCCCTTATAATCACCAGTAATATAAGAATACTCCGTAATCTCATCATCTAAATAATTACCAGCATCAAGATAAAGCTCAGAATTACTAATAATATTCATAACATTAAAATTAATACTCTTAAGTTTAGCATTCTTAACATACTTAATTTCATCACTATTTGGATTATATGAATCATCATCCTTCATAGAATTAAAATCAAAATAAATAAACCTCTTACCAACCTTATCCTTATATTTATAACTTGCACTAACAAAACCATCATCATCAACATCATAAGAAACACGTTTAAACTTAGAAAAATCATCTCTAAACTTAACATCTCCTAAAATAACATAATTAGAAACCTTCTTACTTTTAATACTAACATCATCTTTAATATGTATTCTATTAGTAATAGCCTTATATTCATCATTAGTAACATTTATAAACTTATAACAAAAAATAAAACCTGTAACATATAAAATAAATCCCAAACACACAATGCTTCCAAAAATAATACCCAATACTTTAAAAATTTTCTTCATACTAACACCACCTAACCTATAACCACACTACTAATAACTTTATAAATATCATTTCTAGTTAAATCACTATTTTTAATACCAAAAAGAATTCTATAATACATATCATCATTCTTTATATAAAACATATAAGAAGAATCATTCTCAACAGAATACCCCTTATAATCACCAGAAATCATATAAAACTTAGCCTTATCATAAGTAGGAAACATACTTAACAAATCAGAAACAACATAATCATCATTAATATCATTATAAGAATCTAAGACACTAAGCTCCTTATCTTTATAATTACTCAAAAACTCAATAATATCATCATCATTTTTAATATTATGTCTTCTTAAAAACTCCTTATGAATCTTCTTATTCCAACTAGATGAAATATCACTATTAATAAAATCACCCTTATTAAAAGAAGAAACAAAACCAGAAGCAGTAGATATAACAAAAGCACCCTTATCACAAATATAACCACTATAATCTTTTCCCTCAGAAGACAAATAACAATCACCAAAAATGTTTAAAAACTTAATCCCCATACCTTCAAAATACTTATCATTATAAAAGTTATGTTTAATAGTAACATCTTCTCTATTAGAAATAGCATTAAAAGTACCAGTATCTTTATAAAAACCAGCAAAAAGTTCAAGATAATAAAACTTAAACAAAAAAAGCACAATTAAAAATAAAACAATCACAATTCCTCCAAAAATAATTAATTTTTTCTTAGTAAAAAACTTCTTATCCATATAAACACTCCTATCATAAATAAATGATAACATACAAAAAATACAAAATCAAACAAAAAGAACTAGATTTCTCTAGTCCTCGTAAACTAATTATTTAAACTATTTCTCTTTAAATAAACTACTGCTCCAAGAGCACCACCAAGTGCAACTAATGTAACAATTACATAACCCATAATTCCATCATAAGTTTGAGGATTCTTAACATTAGATACATCACTACTTGCTACATCACTATAAGCAAGAGCATAAGTAGAAAATTTATCTGTTTCAAAAGTAAGTGATTTTCCATCTTTTGATAACTTAGTTGGTAAAACAGTAGCAACACCATTATGTTCTCTAATTACATAGAAATTTCTTTCCATTCCAGTTTTAACCTTAGTTAAATCACTAGGAATTGCAACAGTAAACTTAATCTTATCAGTAAGTTTTGTAAGTTCTCCAACAACATTTCCATTAGCAGCATTCTTAACAAGAACAGAAATATCAAAATAACTAGCAATCTTAGCATTAGCAACTTTAGCACTAACTACATCAAGCATTACATTCTTAACATCATCAGAAACACTACTAGCACTCTTATTAGTAACATCTACATCAACAACTGGTGTAATATTATCTGTATTAATATTACTCTTTTCAAGTGAAGCAAGAAGCACTCCTTTTACAACATTATAATTAGTAACACCAACTGTAACATCTTTAACTTCTTTAGTTAAATCAACACTAGGCATATCAACCTTAACCACTTTCTTTGAAACAACATAGTTTCCATTAACTAAATTCTTATCATAACCACTAGCAATATACTTATCATTTATATTAGAATAAGTACCACCAGTTATACTAGTACTTACTTTTCCAACATAGCTTGGATTATTAAATCCAGCTTTAGGACTAGTAACACCAATATCACTTAAACTAAGAACATCATATGCAGTTCTAGTCTTGCTATTAGTAATAAGTTTAGTACTACCAGAAATAGAAACATTCATCTTTTGACTAACTTTTCCTAAATCATAAATAGCAAGAGCACTACCTTGTCCATTACTAGTAGTAATAACTCCTCCTGTAATATTAATACTTAAATCATTTCCACTAGCAGAATTATAAGTACCTCCCATTACATAAATAGCATCTGGAAGCCATGCACAACCATTATATGCATAATACTCACTAGGACTATCAATATCTCCAGTAACAGCAGTAATAACTCCTCCTGTAATATTTAAAGTCCCCATTCTAAGTGAAATACCACCATTTAAAGTACCACCATTTACATCAAGACCAACTTGACCAGGTACATAAACAGCAGGACCATATTTAGCCTTAACAACACCAGCATTTACAGTAAAATGCATATCTCCAGTAGTATTATTACCAGAAAGTCCAGCATATAAAGTATCAATAGTACCACCATTTACAGTAACTTTTCCACCTTCAAGAGCATAAATACCATAACCATTACCATTCTTTACAGTACCACTTTGAAGTATTAACTTACCACCTTCAACTTGAATAGCAGATGCATTTTTTTCAGTATTAGCTATAACTGCTCCACCAGTCTTAGAATCTTTAATTGTTAAAGTTCCCTTAACCTCAATCGCACCAGTAATAGTCTTACCATTCAAATCAATAGTAATATTTTTACCTTTAGCAACACTTGCTTTTTCAGTAAAGTTTTGATCTAAAACTATCTTTCCAGTTGTAGATCCATCAATCATACTTTGTAACGTCTCAGCATTTACATTAACAAATCCAAATGAAAATAAAAATGCTAAAGAAATCACAAAATACTTTAAAAAATTCTTAACTCTCATATATTATTCCTCCTACTATAATAATAACACAAATTTCAAAAAAGAAAAGAAAAACTAACAAAAAATGTCAAAAATATAAAAATTTGACATAAAAAATATACAAAATATAAAAATATGATAAAATTAAATTATGGAGGGATAACATGAAAATAACCATATTAGGAGCAGGAGCCTATGGCCTAGCCCTAGCCCACATAATAAATAAAAACAATCACGATATAACAATATGGACAAAATTCACCAAAGAACAAGAAGAACTAGAAACAAAAAGAACAAACAAAAACAAATTATCAAACTACAAATTACCAAAAAATATAAAAATAACAACTAACCTAGAAGAAAGTATAAAAAACAAAGACTTAATTCTAATAGCAATTCCAACAAATGCTCTAGAAGAAACAATTAAAAGCATAAAAAACATAAACAAAAAAACACACATATGTCTAGCAACCAAAGGAATACAGCAAAAAACAAACAAACTTCCCGATAATATCTTAAAAAAATATATACACAATAAAAAATATGGAATAATCTCCGGAGGAAGTTTTGCAGTAGATATTATAAACGATTCCCCAATTGGACTTACCCTAGCAACAAAAAATAAAGAAACAGAAAAAATAATAACAAAAGCCCTACAAACAAATAACACAAAAATAAGAACAACCAAAGATATAAAAGGAACAGAAATATGTGGTTCAATAAAAAATATTCTCGCCATAGCATCAGGAATCCTTCATGGAATGAATATGCCGGAATCAACAATAGCAATGTTTCTAACCGAAGCATTAAACGATATACAAGAACTAATATATCAACTAAACGGAAACAAAAAAACAATCCTATCATATGCAGGATTCGCAGACATATATCTAACATGTACAAGTAATAAAAGTAGAAACTTTAACCTAGGTAAAATGATTGGACAAAATAAATCAAAAGAAGAAATAAATAACTACATAGAAAACACCACAATCGAAGGATTATATACATTAAAATCAATATATGATCTAACTAAAAACAAAAAAATAAAAATACCAATCATAAATATGATATATAACATAATATACAAAAATAAAGATCCAAAAGAACTAATAAACTTCTTAATAACAAAAAAATAATATTTAAATAGAATAAAAAAGATAGAGCTTATCAAATTTATCAGGCTCTATCTTTTTAATACATTATTTGGAGCGAGTGTCGTAGTTATCTACAACTTTTTCCAATATACAAATTGATACACAAATATCAATCACTAAATATAGTATAGCATAAAATTATGAGTTTTCTTCATTATTTTTGCCATTTGATAAAAATTCATTCATTTTTACCGCCCTTTTATAAACCATATTATAAGTATATATTGTTACATTTGTCAAAGAAGCATTTAATAATCTATATGCTTCATATTC
>CAKOIY010000001.1 GCA_934087515.1 uncultured Bacilli bacterium | reverse complement strand
CAAACATAGTATCAGATACTATTGGTATCTTATATCCCTTTGTATATTCTTTTTTTATATAAGCATTTTTCTTACTTGTTTTTCTATCTAACATTGCTATTTTATTCATATAATTTCTCCTTAAAATTGTTTTTAAATGAATTCATTTGTTCCACTATAAACTATTTTAAGACGCAAGTAAAATCACATATTTTTATATTTAAACCAAAAAAACTATAAGAAAAAACTAATTTACTTATAGCATTTTTTTAAGTTTAACAATACTTTTCTATATCAAATATTATAAAGTAACAAAATTTTATTTTTTTAAAACTTTTAACAACAATAACCTAATCTTTTAAATTACCAATTGATACTACATATATTATATTTTGTGAATATTATTTTACATTTTGGCTATATTATATTTTATAAAAACTATAAATACACATTAATTATCAACAAAATCAAAGTTTTCATAACAAAAGTATTAAACTTTTGTTATGGGAAAACTATTACTATAACTCATAATTTACAAAAAGTATTATAGTTTAGTTTACATAGAAAAAATCTTATAAAATTACTTATTCGTAATTTTATAAGACTGTTATTTTGTTATCTAACACCTACGGTGTTATTACGAGGCGAGAGGAACTGCCGGAACTAGCATCACCACTGTCACCAGCTGAGCGAAACGCCCCGGCAATCGCACCACTGCTAAAGTGACCACCACGCCAGAACCAAGGGCCATTCGAGCTCGCAAGATAAGAGTAATCGCCATACCATCCAGCATAAACATCTTTATACACTTCTTTTATTCCATCTCCTAGTTTGCTACTTGTTCTTGAGGTATCGTCTGTGCTAAAACTATATTTATCATAGTATTTATTATTAGGATAATCTATTCCAGTATATGATGTATAATTACCAGAGTCATATAATTTTCCTGTATATCCTGAATTATCTGATGAACTATTACCACTCATCATTGTTGAGCCATCATTACTTACTATGTTTGCCATTGTATATTCAACTGCTCCACCGCTCATATCATATACACCATATATATTAAAAGTTGTTGAAGCAAGCATCCCATTATTTGTATTATAAGCATTACATGTTGTACTGGATGAGCTTGATGATGAAGTACCACATCCAGTCATATAATTAGAATTATTATTTATTCCTATTTCTGTGCAACTACCACCAGAACATGTTCCATATTTAGAGTGTGATAAGTATGCTACTGCTCCCCATTCACTATTTTTTATCATATGTGTATCTGTATTTGTACTTAGTCCATAAATATTACCACTATTTTTCATATTCATTATATTTGTTTCAAATGTACTTATATTTTGGTCTACTAAACTTGTTAAATTTGGTTTTGTTGTTATATTATTTATATCTCCAGTAAGTTCAAATTTACCTATCCAAAATCCTTTTATTTCTTCATTTCCAAAAGTAAATGCTGGATGGGTATATGTTTTATTATTACATAAACTATCTGTACATGTTGCATTAGTACTTTTTAATTTACATGCCTCTGATGCTTTTCCATCTGTTCCACTTATACTATCACTACATGTTATTTCTCCTGTTTTAGCTGTACCATCTTCAAATGATATTTCTATTTGTTGAGGATTACTTGACACTGTTCCATCAGCATTATAATTCCATATTTTATATTTATATCTTGGTATCCAGACCTCCATTGTTAATATATCATTCATTGGTATTTCTGTTCCTACACTTGCACTTTTATATGTATCTCTATTAGTACTTGATACTGTAACACTATTAGCCCACATTTTATTATCATAGTCATACCATTTATAATTACTATTTTCATTGTTTACATCTGCTTTTTTCCATGTTTCTGCGCTTTCATCATAATATACTGGTATCATTCCTTCATCTAATACCGGTGCATTAGCACCACTTTTATCTAAGCTATTATCAATATACTCTGCCCCTTCTCCATTAACATTAACTCTAAATTTATATTGATATTTAGTATTATTATTTTTATATTCTTTATACCAATCACTTGCTACTACATCTTTATCTATCCAAGCTTTTAAAACATATTTACTTGTTATTTTAGTACCACCCTTTTTATGTGTATGTTTAGTACTATATAAATTAAAATTGTTTAATTCACTTAGTTTTACTGGACTTACTAATTGATTACCCTCTTTATCCTCTAAATAAACTTTAACTGCACTTGGATCAAGTCCAGTAAGTCCTGTATCTACTACTAATGGTTCTATATTAATATCATAATTAATCACTTGTGAATAATCTGAATTTGTAGTAACTGCAAATTCAAACTTAGCACCCTTCTTACTTAATAATTTACCATCTTTATCACTCATAGGAAGAGCATTAGTTAAATTAATTTCACTAGTACTTTCTAAATACGTTAAAGAAACACTACCACTTTCTAAAGTATTATCATTACTACTAGTATAACTCCAATATCCTCCTGCAAAAGATATTCCCACAGCTATACATAATAATGCTATGACTGCTACTATATTAATTACTATTTTTCTATTTTTCTTTTCTTTTAAAAAACTAAACTTTTCTTTCATATCTTATACCTACTTTCAGTACCCTATAATAAAATTATATAATTAATTAATAATTTTTTCAAGACAAAAAAAAGGGTTTTTTAAACCCTTTACAAATTACTTATATAATCATGATATCCTCCAAGAACATTTATAACATTATAACCTTTTTTTCTAAGTTTTTGACACACAGATGAACTTTCTATTCCTTGTGTACAATATATATAATATTCTTTATCTTTATCTAAGTATTTACTAGGATCAATTAATAAAAAACTACTAGGTATATTCTTACTACTAGGAATAGATCCTAAATTATATAAAAAATTCTTTCTAATATCTATTATATTAACCCTTCCTATCATACCCTTAAGCTCACTAGCTTTAATACTATTATACATACAAAACCCCCATAATATTTTATGTATAATAATATACATTTGTTATACTATATTTTAAAAAACTATTCAATACAACTTGCATAAAACTATTCAAAAAAACCACTACTCAAAGTAATGATTATATTTTTTCTCATGACCAATACTAGTCTCATCCCCATGTCCAGGATACAAAACTATATCATCATCATATTTCTTTATTTTTCTAAGAGAGTCAATCATATCACTAAAAGAACCACCTGGTAAATCAACCCTACCAATATTTTCATAAAAGATAAAATCTCCAACAAACATAATACCATAATCCTTAAAATAAAAAGTTATACTTGTATTAGAATGCCCAGGAGTATAAATAACCTCAAAATTAAAAGGTTCAATTTTCTTCTTTCCCTCAAATAAATTCTTATGATCAAATATTGGTACTCTATAAAAACTACTTAAACTCTCTGCATACATCGTATGATCAAAATGATTATGTGTAAGTAAAATACCAACAGGTTTAACCCCAAGTTTATCTATTTGTTTAATTATATTATTCTCCTCATCACCAGGATCAATTATCAAACACTTACCATCCTCATAAAGAATATAACAATTAGTTTTAAGTGGTCCCACAACAAGCCTTATCATATTCATTTATTAAGTCCCTCTTTATAAGCATCAATAAGCCAAGTAGGATCCTTACATCCCATAAAAGGAATAACAGCATTTTTATGTTTATAAAGTTTACTAATCTCTTCACTTGAAATATGCTCAGCACCAGGAATTTCTTTAATTATAAGATCAGAACTAACTCCAGGAAAATCAGAAAACTTTTCCCTAGCAGGTTCAATATCCGTAACATAAACCTTATCAGCCTCTTTTAAAACATTAGCAAAATCCTTATAAAAAGCCTTAGTCCTAGAAATAGTATAAGGAATCAAAACAGGAACAAGTTCCTTATCAGGATACTTTTGTCTAGCAGTCTTAAGCACTGTAGCAACCTCATTAGGATGATGAGCATAATCATCAACCAACACAACATCCCCTATTTTCTCTTCACTAAATCTTCTCTTAGCACCATGAAACTCATTCAAATACTTAGTAATATCATCAAGAGAAATACCTTCAAGATAACACATATAAATACAAGCAAGAGCATTCTCAATCATATGTTCCCCAAAAATATTTATATTAAAACTACCATAAAACTCATCATGAATATAAACATCAAAACTACTACCATCTTCTCTTAACTCTTTTATAACACCACGAACATCATTATTATCACCAAAACCATAATAAACAATCTTATCACTCTTAAGTTTCCTTACATTTTCATTATCTCCACACGCAATAACCTTCTTCTCAGTTTGCATAACAAACTTCTCAAAAGTCTCAATAATTTCCTCAATATTCTTATAACAATCAACATGATCATAAAAAATATTAGTAATAATAGTATATTTAGGATAATAATTCAAAAAATGTCTATCAAACTCACAAGACTCAACAATAAATCTATTAGAACTCTTATCAATAACACCAGTACCATCACCAATTAAATAATTAGTACCAATAGTATTCTTAAACACATTAGCAAGCATTGCTGTCGTAGTAGTCTTACCATGAGTACCACATATAGAAATAGTATCATACTTCTTAGTAAGTTCTCCGATCATCTCATAATATTCATACATCTTACATCCAAGCTCTTTAGCTCTCTTATAAGCATAATGATCACTATGAATAGCAGACGTATAAACAAAAATCATATCAGAAGTAAGTTTATCAGCATCCTTATAAACCTTAATTCCTCTTTTATTTAATTCCTCTAATGTAAAAGAATAAACCTTAGCATCATCACAGCCCATAACCTCATTACCAGAATCAAAAAGCATTGAAGCAAGAGCAGCCATACCAGATCCCTCTATTCCTGCAAAAAAATATTTCATTTTCTATTCCTCCTAATCAATACAATTATATCTTTTTTTACAAAAAAAAACAAGTAAACTACCCTCTTTACAAAGATAGTTTACTATAAAATCTAATTATTTTCTAAGTACTCAACCGCCTCATCAAAAGTAGATACCCCAACAAGTTTAAAATTATAGCCTTTATCATCTTTTATCTTCTTAGCCTCTTTATAATTATCCTTAGGAACAAAAACAATATCAGCCTTTCTATTACTAGCAGCCATTAACTTATGTTTAACACCACCAATTTCTCCAACATTACCCTTTAAATCAATCGTACCAGTTCCAACAACCCTCTTACCACCAGTAATATCATAAGAAACAAGTTTATTATATATAGTAAGAGCAATCATAAGACCACCCGAAGGACCAGCTTGCTTTCCATTAAAATCAAAATCAACCTCTGGATTACTCTTATAAGATATCTCATTAGAAACAACAATTCCAAGTTTAGGCTCACCATCTATCATCATCAAAGAATTATCAGTAGTAATTACCTTACCATCTCTCTTAACAGTTATACTAACACTTTTCTTACCCTTATCACTACTAACATACTTATTAATTTCTTCATAACTCTTAACACTATTACCATTAATCTTTAAAATTTGATCCCCAACCCTTAAATTACTCTTAGAATCTTTATCAATATATATAACTAAAAACTTACTAGAAGCAATATCAACCTTTTTACCAGCCTTCTCAAAAGCAACCTTAGTCGCAGCATCTAAAGAAGTAGTAAAATAAAGCTTTTCACGATAATTATAAGAATCATCATCCTCATTATCAATATAAACATCCTCAATCTTTTCCTTATCAAAAGACGGAACAACATAAGAAAGTAAATAAGTAAACACTATCCCCTTAGACTCCTTAACATACAAAGCCTCCAAAGAACCATCACTACTAGCCTCCCCCTTTATATTAATCTTATCATTAAGCTTAATAGTACCTCCCCCAAGTTTTATATAATAAGGAACAGGAATAAGCAAACAAAGAGTAATAACTATAGGCAAAAAAAATGAAACAACCTCCTTAGGATTCTTAAAAAATTGTCTTATTTTATCTTTAAAATTTCTAATCATATCGTTCTTCATAATCATCTCTCCAATATAATTATAACAGGAAATTAGGTGAAATATGAAAAAAAAATTATATTCCTTTACAATTATTATCACCCTACTAATCGCCATAATAAATATATTTCTAAACTCAAACACCCTTAACCAAACAATAACCTTTAGTAGCAACCTTTTCCTAAAAAACATCATGCCATCATTATTTCCCATGTTCATAATATCATCAATCCTAGTAGAAATAGACATACCAAAAGTCCTAGGAAATATCTTCAAAAAACCAATGAATATATTATTTAAAACCAAAGGAGAAGGAGCCTTCATCTTCTTTATGAGCATGATAACAGGATTTCCCAGCAGTGCAAAATATATAAACGACTTACTAAATAAAAAACAAATAGACACCAAAGACGCTCAAAAAATACTAATGTTTTCATTCTTCTCAAATCCTTTATTCATCGTAAATACAGTCGGAATAATGTTCCTAAAAAATCAAAAAATAGGAATAATGCTTCTAATATCACATATACTAGGAAATATTATAATAGGAATAATATTTAAAAACTATAATCAAACAAAAAGCATACCAAATACCAAAATAAACAATCTAAAATACCTAAACACCAAAATAAATAACACAAATCTATTCACAACTTTAATAACCAGTATAAAAACAAGCATAGAAACCCTAATAAATATATTCGGAATAATAACATTCTTTCTTATAATAATAAACATACTATTCAAAACAAAAAACATCATAACAATACCCTTAATAGGAATCTTAGAAATGACAAGTGGTCTAAAATACCTATCCATATCAAACATAGACTATAACATAAAAGTATTACTATCAATGTTTCTAATCTCATTCGGAGGATTCTCAGTTCACTTTCAAATAATGAGTATCTTGCACAAAAAAAAGGTAAAATACTTACCCTTCTTAATTTCAAGAATTATACACGGAATAATAAGTGTACTAATATTAATAATTATTATTTATTTTCTTTAGTATCAAAAGAATAAACAATTTTAAAACCATAATTCTTATTACTATCAACTAAATAAAAAGGAAAATCAATAACAAATAAATCATTCTCATATCTAGCCTCTGGTTTCTTAGCAACAACATCTTCTTCTTCATCAGAATCACTAACATTAATAACATTCTTAATCTCAACATAATCTTGATCAGGAATAGCTTCAAAAACACCATTATAATATATACCATATTTAGCTAAAGCACCAGAGCTACTAGGCTCTATATTAAGACCAATAACTCTAAAATCATCATTATTACCATTCTTATAAGAATAAACAACACAAGGAGTAATATCCTTACACATACTATTAAGCTCATCAAAAGTTATACTTTTGTTACCAAACATATAACCACCACTAGGAACACTTACACAGGGACCGGATCTATTTACACAACTCCATTCATTACCACTATTCTTAAAAGCAATAGAACCAATCTTACTATTTAAAAAATCATATTGTATCTTATTCCCTATAGTAGAAGAATACTCAGTAAAATCCTTCCCTATTTGCTTATTCTCAAGTTCAAGCTTAACATCAGTTATCAAATTAAACATACCAACTACAATAACAAGTAAAAGAGAAAAAGTTACAATAAGTTCAACAATAGTCATACCCTTATTATTCATTACTATTACCCCCATTCTCAGAAGTTTTATTACTATTACTATTAACTACATTAATACTTCTATCACCAATACCTATAGCATAACCAGTATCACTCTTTTCAGCTTTACAACTAGTATCACCACTAGCAACAACCATACACCAATTATCATAATCATTAAATTTAGTAGAATTATTATTAATAGTTTCAAGTTTACTCCAACTATCAAAAGCACCATTTCCAATAACATTTAAAGAAGCTGGTAAATCAAAACTAGTAATATTAGAGTTTTCCTTAAAAGCATTAACCCCAATATTAGTTAAAGAACTAGGTAAATCAATTTTATTAAAATTATTTCCTTCAAAACTACCTTCTCCAACACTAGTAATCTTATCAGAAAAAGTAACACTAGAAATATCACAAGATTTAAAAGCATAGTTAGAAATAGAAGCAATACTAGAACCACTAAGATTTAATTCATCAATCTTTCTATTTTCAAAAGCATTATTTCCTAAAACAGTAACAAAACTCAAATCAACTTTAGGTAAACTATTACTATTACTACTACCACTACTTAAAGCAAATGCCTTATCACCTATACTACTAATATTACCTAAAACCAAATTCTTAATATCTAAATTATAAAAAGCCTTATTACCAACACTAGTAACTTTACTAATAGAGATATTATTTATTTTTTGAATAGCATCACTTGCAAAAGCACTTTCATCAATATTAGTAACATTTGACATTACTATAGCACTATCACTAGAAAACTTAAAGTTATAAAACATATTTTTACTTATTTTAGTAACACTTCCAAGATTAATATAACTAATAACACTATTATCACCAGATTTCATAAATTCCCCTTCACTAACAACACTATTATTAATCTTAATTGAAGTAAGCTTACTATTATTAGCAAATGCTTCTTTTCCAACTTTTGTAACCCTAGAAGGTATATCAATACTACTAATTTGAGTATTTTTAAAAGCTCTATCTCCAATACTAGTAACACCAGTCAAATTAATACTATCACTCTCAAGTTTAGAACCTTCAAATGCACTAGCACCAATACTCTTTACCATACTATTTAAATTAATAGAAGTAACTTCAAGATCCTTAAAAGCACTATTTCCAATAGAAACAACCTTACCAGTTATACTCTTACCAGCACTATTCTTCATAGTAAGTTTCTTATCTTTTCTTATAGTAACACTAGAGCCACAATCACTACCAGACATATTATATTTAGTAATTTCAATGCCACCAGAAACACTTCTACCAACAAAACAACTACCAGGAGTATAATAATCAGTATCAATCGGAGTAGTAGCATAACCATCTTTAGTTTTTAAAATAATCCTATATAAATCATTATCACCCTTATAAATAGTATTCTTATATTCAGGTAAATACTTTATATACTTATAAAGTTTTCCAGAAGATTCAGTATACTTACTCTTAACATTAGTCATACTATAATTAGTAATAATTATTTCTTCAACACCATACTCCTCTAAAATATTATTACAATAATTCCTAGCAGCAACTTTTTTATCATCAGCTTGCAAATTAGAATACCAAGAACAAACATTATTAATTTTACTACTCTTATCATAAACCTTATAAAAAGCCTTATTACCAATACCATCATTAATAAAATTTTTAGTAGAACTAGACAATTTATTATCATCAGTCAAATACATCTTTCTAACATAATAACCAGCATACTCCGCAGTTACATCATTATAACTAAGCCTATTCTCATATTCTGCAACAAGTGGTAAATAATTAGAAAAAAGAATAGAAAAAAGAAGCAATATTACCATAGAAACAGCCAATAACTCAGCCATAGCAAAACCCTTATTATTTTTTAATTTCCTTCTCATATTACTCACCTTCTACTTGCTTATTTTACAAATTTATTATATAATACTTTTAGAATAAATTCTAGTGTAAAAATAAAATAACTATGAATTTTACAAATTAGAATAAAGGGGAACGATTTTTATGATGCGAGAATTTGATTTTACTACCACTCCCATAGTAGACATAGTAAATGATATTATAATTGATTCAGTAGTAAGAAATGCTAGTGATATTCATTTTGATCCAGCAGAAAAATACCTAAAAATTAGAATAAGAATAGATGGAGAACTTCGTGATTATGCCATAATAGATAACAAATACAAAAGAAATCTTACAACTAGAGTAAAACTACTTGCAGGAATGAATATCACAGAATCAAGACTACCACAAGATGGTGCTATAAAAAGTGTTATCGAAGGAAAAGATTTAGATCTTCGTGTATCTGCCTTACCAACAAGCTTTGGAGAAAAAATAGTTATCAGAATCCTAGACTATTCAATGAGTTTACAAGGAATAGAATACCTAGGTTTCACCGGAGATAACTACAAAATAATTATGGAAATGTTAAACAGTCCTAACGGTATCATCCTAATAACCGGAGCAACTGGATCTGGTAAATCTACAACAGTATATTCAATGCTTCAAAAACTAAACAAAGAAGAAACAAACATCATAACAGTAGAAGATCCCGTAGAAATGAGTATCGAAGGACTTAACCAAGTACAAGTAAACTCTGAAATTGGATTAGACTTTGCTACAGTACTTCGTTCAATTCTAAGACAAGACCCTAACATCATTCTAATCGGAGAAATTCGTGATAGTGAAACAGCAAAAATAGCAATACGTGCATCTATAACAGGACATCTAGTACTATCAACACTACATACAAACAATTCCCTAACAACCATCGAAAGACTTATCGATATGGATGTTGAAAGATACCTCTTATCATCATCACTAAAGGGAATAATCTCGCAAACCCTAGCAAAAAAACTATGTCCACGTTGTAGAACTCAAAGACCTGCTAACGAAACAGAAAAAATACTATTCAAAAAAGCACTAGGAATAAATATAGACACAATATATGAAGCCGGAAATTGTGAACACTGTCATAACGGTTACACAGGAAGAATTGCCCTTCAAGAAGTATTAATGATAAATGAAGAAATAAGAGAAGCTATCAATAAAGGAATCGATCGTGAAGAACTAAAACATTTAATATACAAAAAAAATGTAAAAACCCTATTCCAAGATGGATTAATAAAAGTCCTAGAAGGAATAACAGATTTAAAAGAAGTATTTAGATTAGTAGATTACGACGACTACGATGACATCTCCGAAGATTTTGTAGATAAAACCATAGGAATAGACACATCAGATGAAAACAATCCACTAATGAATAACAACATGATATATACAAATCCAGAAATAATAAACAACAACCAAACAATAACAGAAAACAATCAGAATAACAATGTAAACCAAGAAATATTAAATAACAATCCACAAGAACAAATAAACAACACATATCAAAATAACATACAACAAGAAACACCAGAAAACCAAAATAATCAAACAAATCAAAACATAATAAATATTCCTAACGAAAACATAAATCAAAACATTGAACAACTAGAAAACTCAAACCAAATAAATAAACCACAAATAAACAACAACCAAGAACCACAGCAAAACATATTTACAAACAATAATGACGGAAATCTATTCGATGACAATGTCTTTAATTCCTTAAGAATAGATAACAATACCCAAAACAAAGAAAACTACACCGACGACCTATTAAAAAATATATATAACGATAATAACATACAAGGCAACTAAAAAAGTGCCTTGTTTTTTCTAGCACTTATTTTCTCTTAACAAACTTAAAATCAGAATTCATTTCCCTTTTTATAAGAAAACAATTATTCTTAAAACTATTAATATTATCAAGCATTAACCCCTTAAGATATTCATCCTCTCTTATAGATTTAACTTTATTTCTAACACCATATCTCCTAATACTAATTTTCTTTAACTTATCAACCTCTGTAATATATCTCTTAACATCTTCCCTATCAAGTTCAAAAACCCAACCAAACATAGCATCAACAGTAACAGGCTTAATTGAAATAGCAACAATATCATCCAAACTATCATCCTTTATACTCTTAGAAACAGATACCCCATCTGGAAGTATAAAATTAGATTCAAACTTAACAATATCATCCGTAACAACATCCCTTAACACATCATCAGATAAATACGCAAACATTGGCATACTATCATATTTAAAATCCTTACCCTCAAAAAAATTACTTTTCTTACCAATAACATTAGGAACACATAACTCCATATTCTCATCAAACACCATACCCAAAGTCTCAACCCTATAAAACTTAGTATCTTTCATAATATACCTCCTCAAATACACCATATTTTACTATAAATATACAAAATTGTAAACAAATTTACCCTAAAATATTTATTTTAAAAAACAAATATGCTATCATTAAAAAAGAGGTGTTAAAAATGATAAAAAAACATAAATGGCTATTCCTATTTATATTACTAATAATAGCCTTAATAATAATTGCTTTAGTATTCTCACAAGACAAAGAAAAATACATCCACGACATAACATTAAACGAAGTAACATCAAAAATCAAAAACAAAGATAACTTCATTCTTTACATAAAACAAACAGACTGTGAACACTGCAAAGCATTTACTCCAAACTTCATAAGTGTATTAAGTGAAAATAATATAGAAGCCTATAGTCTAAACATAAGCAATCTATCAGAAAAAGAACAAGAAATTTATGATGAACTATTTAGTATAAATGGAACTCCAACAGTCTTATTTTTCGATAAAGGAGAAGAAAGCCTAATCAAAATAGAAGGAGAACAAACTAAAGCTAGAATAAAATCAAAAATAGAATCAGCTGGATTCATAAAAGAAGCAAAATAAAAGCTTCTTTTTTTAGTATAAAACAACAAATTTTAAAACATAATCCCTCATAATAAAAAGAGGAAAAAATCCTCTACTTTAACACAAACGAAACCTTATCATTTTCCTTAACAACTTTATTACTAATAGACTGATTATTAACATAACCATAGCCCTTAAAAGTACACTTAAGTCCTAACATATTACATACTTCATTAGCCTCAAGTTTACTATACCCTTTTAAATTAGGCATCTTATAACTACTACTATTAGTAAGTAATATCAAAGACTCATTAGAATCAATAACCGTACCCTTACTAGGATACTGATTAACAACCTTAGAACCATTTCCAATAATAAGTTTCTTAATATACTTAGCCTCACTCTTAACAGTACTAAGTTCAGTATTCAAATAATTATCAATAACATGATTCTTAACAGTTTTTTCCTTCCTATCATCATCAAAAATATTCAAATACTTATTCATATTCTTAACTATTTCCGTAACAGGTTTAGAAATAGCCTTACTAGTACCAGATCTCTTAACAGAAGCATAAATTACAACCTTAGGATCATTCTTAGGCCACATACCTACAAAAGATTTAATAACATTATAATCATCATTATAATAATTACCAGTTCTAGAATTAACAAGCTGTGCTGTACCAGTCTTACCAATAACACTAGAATTCTTAACTCTATACTCAGAACCAGTCGCAGCATACCAATTAGAATTGACAGTCTTATACATAAGTTCTCTCATCTTAAGAGCAGTTTTCTTAGAAGCCACCCTACCAGCCTCAGTCCTCTCACCTTTGTATACAACTTTACCATTCTCATCAACAACCTTATCAATAATATAAGGCTTAAGCATAATACCATCATTAGCAATAGAAGTAAGAGCCTGAATATGTTGCATAGGAGTCGTAGTTATACCTTGTCCAAAACCTGCATTATAAACCTCAGTTTGATACTTAAAATTAATCTTACCAGAAACCTCACTAGACAAAGTAATACCAGTCTTTTCACCAAAACCAAGTTTAGCAAAATAATCCTCTAAAATCTTCTTATTAATAAAATTATTTATTATATTTATAATACCAACATTACTAGAAGCCTGATACCCTTGATCATAAGTAATATTACCAAATCCAGTAGAATTCCAATCACTTATAACCGTACCATCTTCAGCTTTATATCTACCTGACTTAAACTTACTATCACCACGATAAGTACCAGCTTCCATTGCAGCCATATAAGTATAAGTCTTCATAATAGATCCAGGTTCATAAGCCTCTCCTACAGTAATATCAATCCAGTTTTTAATATTCTTTTTATTAGGATCAAAAGAAGGCCTTTGTGTACTACCAAGTATCTTACCAGTTTTAGCATCCGCTACCACCAAAGTAAGCCAATCAAAATCATACTTTTCCTCAGCCTTATTAGCAGCTTGTTCCAAGAAAAACTGTACATTAGAATCAATAGTTAAATAAACATCATTACCATTTATAGCATTAACAGTAACTTCCTTAGTTCCAGGAATCTTATAACCATTAAGATCCTTTTGATAAGTAGTATACCCATCAGTACCAGATAAAACATCATTAAGAAGCTGTTCCATCCCAAACTCCCCATTAATCTTTCCATCATCATCATTCTTAGCATACCCCAAAGTATAAGAAGCAAAATCACCATTAGGATAATACCTTTTCTCATCAGCAACAAAATCAATTCCCGGAATATTAAGTTTCTCAATCTTTTCCTTTTCAAGCTCAGTAAGACCCTTTCCAGCCTCTCCAAACTCTACTTGATACATATCATCTTGATTCAAAATATCATAAATCTCAGATTCTTTCATCTTAAGAACAGTAGCAAGCTTCTTAGCAGTCCCTTTCTTATCCTTAACATGATACAAAGTATCCTCACCTTTACTCCTAGACTCATCTAAATAAGCAATCAAAGTATAAGAAGAAACATTAATAGCAAGAGACTCACCATTAGAATCATAAATATTACCCCTCTTAGCATATATCTTCTTAGAAACAACACTACGACTATCAGCAAATTCTTTTAAATTAACACCATCAACTTCCTTAGAAAGTCCTAAATAAGCAACCCTATAAACAAGATATAAAAAACAAAAAAGAGCAATTACAATAAATAAATTAATTAACTTATTACTAATCTTACTCTTTTTCATACAATCACCCTACTTATCTATTGTTTTAATACTACTATTAGTATAACTTAATCCCATCTTTTTTGCAACAGATTCCAGATTTTCAAGTGAAGCCAGTTCATTAATCTTCATTTGAAGACTCTCATTATTTTTACTCTGCTTAGCAATCTCATCCTTACTATTTTCAAGCTTATAATTCATCTCACTCAAAGTACTCTTTGCAAAAACACTCATAAAGGGATATGACAAACAAATAATCGCAGTAATAACAAAAAGCACTTTTTCATACTTAGTAAACTTTACAGACTTTTTCTTTTTCTTCTTCAAAATATCCCTCCTAACACATTATTTAACTCTCTCTATAACTCTAAGTTTAGCAGACTTACTCCTAGGATTACTACTCATCTCATAATCACTAGGTATAATAGGTTTATTAGTAACAAGTTTAAAATCAGGCAACATCTCCAAAGAAACATTAGGCATTCCCTTAACAACTGGAGAAATATCACTCATTTTCTTAAATAAATTCTTAACAATTCGATCCTCTAACGAATGAAAAGTAATAACAACAACCCTTCCCCCAACATCTAAAAGATCTAAACTAGACTTAAGTCCCACCACAAGTTCTTCAAGTTCATTATTAACCTCTATTCTAATAGCTTGAAAAACCTTCTTAGCAGGATGTCCATTACGCTTTTCTTTATATGGATAACACTTATCAATTATATCAACAAGCTCAAAAGTAGTTTCAATATTCTTAACACTACGAGCCTCATCTATACACTTAGCAATCTTATAAGCATGTTTTTCTTCCCCATATTCTCTAAAAATTCTAACCAAATCCTCAATAGAATAATTATTAACAACATCATAAGCAGATAAAGAACTATCTCTATTCATTCTCATATCAAGAGGACCATCATGCATATAACTAAATCCCCTAGAACCATCATCTATCTCAGCAGAAGAAACTCCAATATCAAACAAAACTCCATCAACAGAAGAAACCTCCTCCTCAAGATACAATTTCATATTCATAAAACCTGTATTAAATATCTTAAAATTATCCCCTATCTTAGATAATTTCTCCTTACTATATGAAATAGCAGACACATCTTTATCAAAAGCATATAAATATCCTTTAGAAGCTCTTCTTAAAATTTCACTAGAATGACCAGCAAAACCCAAAGTCGCATCAACATAAACACCATCAGATTTAATATTCAAATAATTAATCGCCTCATCAAGAAGCACACTCTTATGTTTCTCCATATTATCCCCCAATATCAAACAAATGATCTGCTAAATCTGAAAATTCATTAGTACTATCACAAATAAACTTATCCCACTTTTCCTTAGCCCATATCTCAATTCTATCATTAACACCAATAATAACACACTCATGATTAAGACTAGCATAATTAATAAGCGGAGAAGATATCTTAACACGACCTTGTTTATCAAATAAACAACCAGTAGCACCCGAAAGAAACATTCTAGAAAAATTCCTAGCATCTCTCTTAGTAAAAGGAAGTGATTTAAGTTTAGAAACAAGTAAAGACCATTCATCCATAGAATATAAAAACAAACAATCATCAAGACCACGAGTAACTATTACATTATCACCAAGTTCATCACGTAATCTAGAAGGTATTATAATACGACCCTTCTCATCAATATTATGATGGTACTCACCCATTAACATAACATCACCACTTTCAACCACTATATACCACTGTCTACCACAATTATATTATCACAAAACCACTTTGTAAATAGTTTTTATTGTAATATTATGTCATAGAGACAAAAACAAAACATTTGTTTGTCAAAAAAGTGTAAAAGAAAAGATCGAAAATCGATCTTAACAACTACCTGGACTACTACCCCCACCATAATACCAAGTATCAGTATAACTTCCAGTAGCAACATTACCAGCATTATCTTTAAAATATAACCTAGTAGTAGAACCAATAGTCCTAGCACCTCTAGTCGGAGCAATTTGATAAGAAGTTTCCTTATAACTACCATGATACCAAGTATTAGAACTAGCAGCTTTACTATCAGCAGATCTATAAGAACACATATAACTACTAGGACACTTAGGACAAATTCTGTAACAATAACCCCATTTATAACCACTATACCCAGATCCACCAGAATCACTAAAATAATACCTAAAATACCATTTCTTACTTGCAACCTTATATAAACAATGCTTATACATAACAGGAGGCACCACATCAATCAAAATATTTGAACTTTTAACATCAGAATAAAGCCCAACATTATCCTTAGCCTTTACATACATAGTTTTAGAAGTATTAGTTCTCTCCCATACTTTAACAAAAGAACCACTATAAGAAACTTTACTCCAATCTTCATTATTTGTACTATAGTACAATCCTTCAATACCAGAAGAAACATCACTAGGAGTAGAAGTAACTGTAACAGCTTGATTAGTCCAACCATCACCAGGAGTTCTAGAAAAAGCAACTGTAGGTGGAGTTCTATCAAGCTTAGTGCTTAAAGAAACTGTTTGAGTACCATTTTTCTTATCAACAGCAGTAATCTTATAATCTTTAGCACCCTCTGCATCAAGCCAAATAAATTTATTATTTAAATTATTACCATCAAACTCAACACTAGAAAATCTACTCTTCTTATAAGTAAGCTTAGCATATACATAAGCATTTTTCCAAGTAGTACCATCATATTTTTCAAGTTTATTAAGCTCAGTCTTAGTATATTCAGTATTTTTATGAGAATCATATTCTGACTTATTAACTAAATACATATCAACTTTAAAATTAGCAGAAAAACTATTATCAATAACCGAACCATCACAATCAGTTCTAACACCATCACTACTAGATACATAAATCTTAAATTTTCCAAAATCACTAATAGTTATCGTTTTTTTAATAGAAGTACTATATTCAGAATCAGTTAATAAACTTGTAGACTTCTTAGTATCAGTATTATAGTAAATAATCTTATTAATTTTTTCTTTACTACTATTCGCATCAATAGTAACACTAGCACCATCATCAGTATCTTTAGCACTAACACTACAAGTAACCTTACTCTTACCACTATCACTAGGATTAGATGGATTAGAAGAATCAATATCACGAACCATTACATCACAATACTCATCATCAGAACTATAATTCTTATCCCCACAAGTTAAACAAGCATGATACTTAACATCAGAAATTTCATTAACCGCCACTACATAACTCTTACTCTTACAATCATTTTTATCAGAATCAACAAAACTACCAGTAAGATAATTCTTACTTGCAAGTTCATTAGCGGTAACAAAATCAGTAACAACACCAACTGGTTTAGGAATTCTCATCCTGTTATCAGAATAAAAATTCTTTCCCGCCAAAATAAGTGTTTTCTTAAGACTTTTATTATATTCATCCTTACCCTGTGCAACATATTCACTAACATTAGGTATAACCATAATAGATAAAACAGAAAGTATAATAACAACAGCCAAAACTTCTACTAAAGTAAAACCTTTTCTATTAAACATACTCATACCTCCCAACACTATTATCACTATAAAATATTATAAAACAAAAATAAAATTTTATCAATCAAAAAAAAAAAGATCGAAAATCGATCTTTAATAATGCCAACATGACTCATATGACTTAACACCACATCTCTTAGTAGCACAATAAACATATTGCTTACAACCACATTGTTTATAATAATATGTTTTGCAACCACAATTATATGTATAAGAACTACGAGTACAATCAGTATAACTTCTAGTATATTTAATAGTTACAATAGCACCAGCAACTTTTTTACAAATTTTATTAGTACACTTACCACAAGTTCTTTTACTAGTAGTTTTTGTATAAGGTGAACAAGAAGGACATTTCTTACCTATACCATAAGCAACACAACCAGTAGTCTTTGTCTTTTTCTTACATGACCAATTAGTATATGCACTACATTTCTTATAAACTTTACATCCATTAGTACAATATTTATAAGTTTCACACCCACAATCTTTATGTCTACATTTTACATAAGACTTAATACCACAAATAGAATTTTCAGAATAAACCTTAACCTTATAACTATTAGAACCACTAGCACTATTACCAGCTTTATCTACACAAACAGAAGCATAAGTAACTGGATTAGCAGCACTATTTCTAGTAATTATACTACCAGAACTAAAGTTAGAATTATTAACTTTAAAACTAGAAACACCACTATTACTATCTAAACAACTTAACTTAAGTTTAAATGGAGCCTTATACCAACCTCCACTTTCTTTAGAAGTTTGAGGAGCATAACTAATACTAGGAGATATAGAATCAACTTTAATATTTGAAGACTTAACACTATCATTAGTAGTTCCGGCATCATCTGTAACAAAACCTTCATTCAAACTAACAACTGTATTACCAGCCTTATTATTAGCAGGCGTAAACACTATATCAAAAGTAACTTTATTATCAGGATTATCATTATCAGTTTTCTTAGCACTAACAGAACCAACTGCATTACTTACACCAATTTTCTTCAAATCAACTTTTGCTTTATTAGCACCTCCTGCAACATAACACTCAGCCTTTAAAGTCTTACTTCTATATGTACCTTTAGAACTATACCATTTATTATCAACATCATTAGTAATAGTACAATAAGGTTTTTCCCCATCAAACATCTTTATTTTTACTTTCTTAGAACAAGTATTACTATTACCAGCCTCATCCATAGTATAACCATAATACATACTATCTTTAAGTCCTAAAACACTCTTAGAAACAGTAGAAACTCTAATACCTTTATCCTCTACACTAGTTTCATTATCCTTCAAAGAAATAAGCTTACTAATATTAATAGAATCACTATAATTATCCTTAGAACTAAGAGTCAAAGTTTTATTACCCTTACTTTGCTTTAAATCAAAAACACAACTAGGTTTTTCTTTATCTATCACAAACTTAGCACAACTACTAGAAGTATGAACACCATCAGTTAAAGTTATAATATACTCATCATTTCTATTTTTTTCTGAATATTCTTTATTAATCTTTTCTATAAAGTTAACACCCATTATATTATCAAAACTATAACTACTAGGAAAAAAAACTTGAAAACCTTTAACTTTTCCTTCAACATAAGCCCCAACTATCTTACCTTTATTATCACCACTAGTAGCATAACTATCTCTAACACCTCTTAAAAGAACCGAACTAGGATTAAACACATGACCATTTTTCTTTCTAACACCAATATTATAACTAGCATCATTAGAACAAACAGGACCAACCTCATCTCCCCAATTATTACCTTTACAAACAAAATCATTACTATAATTAATAATTTTACCATTCTTATCAGTACATCTCAAACAAGCATGATAATCATATTCTTTAGCATCATTCTTCTGCCTTACATAAACAAAACTTTCCTTACAACTATTTCCATATGCATCAACAAAATCATTACTTACATAATTCTGACTTTGCATCTCTGGTAAAGAAACAACATCATAATCCTTACTTTTATACTTTAAACCAACTTTAACAGGAAGCTTATCCTTATTATTACTATAATAATCCTTACCAGAAAGTAATAATTGAGACTTAAGCTTCTCATTATAATCATTCTTTCCATCCTTTATATACTTAGAAACCATAGGAATAACCGTTACCATTAAAGCCGCAATAATTCCTACAACTACTAACATTTCAACCAAAGTAAATGCCCTCTTAAACCTCTTTTCCATACTATTTACTCCTCTATATTTTATAAATTAATTTTAACCTTAAATAGGAAAAAAAGCAACAGAAAATCACAAAATGTACACCTTATCTTAAAAAAATAAAAAATATAAAAATAATCAGAACAAAAAAGATAAATTATTTACTTAATTTATCTCTTAACATTCCAGTAACAACTTTCATATCACATCTATTCTTAACCTTAGGAGTAACTATTCTCATAACAGATCCTAAATCACGAACACTACTAGCACCACTCTCACTAATACCTAAGTCCAATATTTCATTAATTTCATCTTCACTTAATTTCTTAGGCATATACTCCTCTAAAATATCAATCTCACTCTTATAAGAATTAACCAAATCATCCCTACCTGCTTTTTCAAATTCCTCAATAGAATCATTTCTCATCTTTATTTGTTTATTAATAACATCAAGTAAAAGTTCATCAGATTCTTCTTTCTTATTATTAATAACTTCTAGTTGCATAGCACCTTTAACTGCTCTTAAAGTATTAAGTTTAACCTTATCTCTTTCCTTCATTGCAGTTATCATTTCTTTTTTAAACTTTTCTAACATAATATCTACCTCCAAAAAAAGCAGCCTTTAAGCTACTTAATTACTTCTATTTGTTCTTTTATTTCTCTTTCTTGAATTAATGATGTTTTGTTTCTTTTCCTCTCTTCTCTTTACTCCTGGTTTATCATAAAACTTTCTTTTTTTGGCTTCAGAAAGGACACCATCACGAGCACATTTTTGTTTAAATTTCTTTAATGCTCCATCTAAATTACCTTTTACTGTTACTTCGGTCATTTTAACCCTCCTTTCTTGCCTTTACTGATTTGTATTATATCACAAACAATTAACAAATTTCAACTTTTTTTTCATGTTTCTTTAAAAAGGTAACTTAAAATTGCCACTTGCTACTTGTTTCATCATCTTTTTACTTTGCTCAAACTGTGTAAGCAAACGATTAACCTCTTGAACAGAACGTCCACTACCCTTTGCAATTCTTTGCTTTCTACTAGCCTTTATTATCGAAGGATTTCTTCTTTCCTCCAAAGTCATAGAAAGAACAATAGCCTCAATATGTGCCATATCCTTAGGATCAATATTTATATTATTAAGACCCATCTTCTTAGCACCCGGTAAAAGTTTCAAAATAGACTCAAGAGAACCAAGTTTCTTAATCTGTTTCATTTGTTTTAAAAAATCTTCCAAATCATACTTACCAGACTTCATTCTCTTCAAAGAATTCTCCGCTTCCTTCTCATCAATAACCTCATTAGCCTTATCAACAATAGATAAAATATCACCCATTCCAATAATACGTGAAGCCATTCTATCAGGATAAAAAGCATCCAAACCATCAAGTTTTTCTGAAACACCCACAAACTTAATAGGAACATTAGTAAGATGTCTAACAGAAAGAGCAACCCCTCCTCTAGTATCACCATCAAGCTTAGTAAGAATAACACCAGTAAGTTCTAAATTTTCATTAAATCCTTTAATAACATTAATAGCATCTTGCCCCATCATAGAATCAATAACAAGTAAAGTTTCCATAGGATGAACCTCTTCCTTAATATTCTTAAGTTCCTCCATAAGAGCATCATCAATATGTAAACGCCCAGCAGTATCTATTAAAACATAATCATACCCGTTTTCCTTAGCATAACTAATAGCATTAAGACTTATCTTAACAGGATCTCCCTTTCCTTCTTCATAAACCTCAATATTAAGTTCCTTACCAATTTGTTTTAGCTGATCAATAGCAGCAGGTCTATAAACATCACATGCTACTAAAAGTGGTTTCTTACTATGCTTTTTCCTAAGAAAATTAGCAAGTTTCCCAATCGAAGTCGTTTTACCAGAACCTTGAAGTCCCACAAGCATAAGAGTAGCCGGATTACCACTTAAATTTAAAGGTGCAGCCTCTCCTCCTAACAAAGCTTCAAGTTCATCACGAATAATACCAACAAACATCTCCCCAGGAGATAAACTCTTCTTAACCTCTTCTCCCAAAGCTTTTTCCTTAACTTTACTAGTAAACTCCCTAACAACCTGATAATTAACATCCGCTTCAAGTAAAGCAAGACGAACCTCTCTAAGCATAGGATCAATATTATCTTCAGTAATCTTACCATGTCCCTTAATATTCTTTACTACTTTTTCTAATCTATCACTTAAAGTTTCAAACATTTTAATCACCAAAATAATTATAAAGCAAAACAAAAAAAAAATAAAGCCCTAACACAAGCTTTACTTATAAATATCTATCCCATACTTATTACTAACAATATCATAAAAAATATAATTTCTAGGAGGATCATACGTAAAACATAAAAATACAACAAACCCCAAAACAATAAATAAAATACTTACCCTATTCAAAATTCTATTTTCCTTAGAATAACTAAATAAATAATAACTAAATATCTCCTCAAGAATAATAACAACAATCAAAAGACCAATAGAAATAACCATATTTTCTCCAAAAACATTATAAAGAGGAAGATACATAATTAAATAAATCATAATACTAGTTACCATCTCAAGAAATAAAGTAGAAAAAAAGTTCCTATAACTAATCCCCTTTTTCCTTAATATAAAATATTCAATAACTCCCCAAGTAAAAATACCACTATAAAGAAGTTTCATATGTTCCCAAATACTCTCATTAACTGGAAAAAACACCGAAAATACCGGATTAGGTAACCAATGATATAAAAAATGATATAAAATAGTTAATAAAAAAATAACAATAACTCCAATAAATTTAATCCTTTTCAAAACAAATCACCACTACTAGTATATGAAACAATAACAAATTAATACAAAAAAACCAAAACCAATCATACTAAATAAATCAATAAATATTGGAAATTAACAATTAACATGATATAATCTTAAAAGGTGATTAAATATGAAAAAAGATTCATTCTTAAAAGGTACACTAATAGCATCCATTGCTATTATAATAACAAAAATACTAGGAGTATTATACGTAATACCCTTCTATAAAATAATTGGAGAAACAGGCGGAGTACTATATTCATATGCTTACAACATATATAACCTATTTCTAAACATATCAACCGCAGGTATACCAATAGCAATAAGTATGTTAATAAGCGAATATGTAACATTAGGAAAACTAGATGCCAAAGAACGAACATTTAAAGTAGGTAAAAAAATAATTCTAACATTCTCATTTATCTCATTTCTAACATTATTTATCTTCTCTGACTCAATAGCAATGTTCCTAGTAAATGGTATCGAAGGAGCCAATAAAATAAAAGACATAAGCCTAGTTATAAAAGCAATATCAATATCATTAATAATAACACCTTACATAAGTGTCCTAAGAGGTTATCTACAAGGACATAAATTCATAGCACCAGGCTCAATAAGTCAAGTATGGGAACAAGTAATACGAATAGCAATAATTCTAATAGGATCATATCTATCAATAAATATCTTTAACACAAGCATCCCTATCGGAGTATCAGTAGCACTTCTAGGAGCCTTCTTTGGAGCTCTAGGAGCCTATATATATTTAAAAATAAAAATCAATAAAAACAAACAACTATTCGAAACAGATGAAAATAAAAAAGACAACATAACAAACAAAGAATTAGGTAAAAAAATAATTTTTTACTGTATACCATTAATAATAATATCCATAACAAATGACCTATATACAATAATAGATCAAAAACTAATAATAAAAGGATTATATATAATAGGTTTCAGTGCTGATAAATGTGAACTAATATCAAGTATAGTATGTACCTGGGCTCCAAAAATATGTATGATAATATCAGCAATCTCTATGGGACTTATAACAAGCCTAATACCTCATATAATAGAAAGCTATACAAAAAAAGACTACCAATCATCAAACAAAATATTTAACCAAGCAATAAGTACTATGCTTCTAGTAGCACTCCCTCTAGTAATAGGAATAATGATTCTATCAAAAGATGTCTATACCCTATTCTATGGAACAAGCCCATACGGAGGAAAAATACTTGCCATTTCCGCAATAGTTTGTATAGTTATAAGTACATTATCAGTAATGAATACAGCCCTTCAAGGATTTAAAAAATTTAAATTAGTAATAATTAGTACTATAGTAGGACTACTCCTAAATGCCCTATTAGACATACCAATGATATTATTACTAAACAAACTAAACATAACACCATATTACGGAACATCAATTGCAACCATAATCGGAGGATTAACATCAATGACAATAATACTAATCTACTTAAAGAAAAAACTAAAATTCAAATACAAAGAAATATTAAAAAACATGTCAAAAACAATAATACCATTAATAATAATGACAATAATAGTTATACTATTAAATATGTTAATCACAATAGGAACAAACAAACTATTATTAATAACAAAAATAGGTATAATTGGTATCATAGGAATGATAACATATCTAGTACTAATGTACAAAAACAAAGGACTAACCCAAGTATTCGGAGAAGAACAAATAAACCACATACTAAAAAGGATTCACATCAAATGAATCCTTTTTTTAATTCTTAACAACTTCACGTGATTCCTCATATATACTAACAAGTTCTGTATATGCATCCTTCTCTAACTTATTCTTTAAAATACTTGCTATAGAATCCTTATCCTCCCTCGTATAAGATAAATGCATATCATTTTCTATTGAAACACAATCATCACAAATATCAGCAAGTCTTTCAATAGAACTCTTCTTATAAACCCTCTTAAAAGAATCTACATCACCACATATCTCATAATTATTAATTTCACCAATAAATCCATACTTCTCCTTCAAAATATAAGCAATCATATAAATAGAATCATAATCATAACACTTATAAGAATCATGAAGAACCATAGAAACAATAAGTTCTGTATCAAGAATAGTAAATCCCTCTTCCAACCCATTACCAAAATTAGAAACAAAATCTAAACTAATCTCATCACCATACATAATCTTTCTCTTCTCATAAGCAATCCCACTTCTTATAGACAACATATTCTCATCAATCTTAAACTCATCTTTATAACTCTTAACTAAATGACATAACGCATGAGTAAGAACCTCAAGTCCCTTTGGAGAATCATAATTAAACGTATGACTAGTAACAATAATCCTATCAATTTTATCTATCACATAAGAATTAATTTCCTCATTATAAATAACCTTAACACTAGGAACATAAACACTCTCCTGCTTTTTCAAATCAATATCATATAAAGAAGAACCACCCACAAACTCCGTAAGTCCAGAATCAGCAATTACCTTAGAAATAGTTTGTTTAGAATTACAAGCAATAATCTTAGTATTTAAAACCGCTTCCAAAATCAAAAACTCATGTTCCTCCCCATAATAATCAACAATACAAGGAACAATCTTAGCCAAAGCATTCATAGTCTTATCATCATAATTATATTTATTTCTAAGCTTATCAAAAAACTTTTTATCTAAACTATCTATCATGTAACCACCCTATCTTTATATGACAATTATACAACAAATTTCAACAATATAACAAGAAAAGTAGCAAAATTTTAAAATTTTTGATATACTAATCTAGTAAATATAGAAGTAAAGGGTGTTGATAATGAAAAAAATAAAATATATAGTAATAACAATTCTATTACTAATTACTATTACAAATATAAATATAAATGTAGAAGCCAAACAAATAACACATAAAACTAAAATACAAACAACTACAAACAAAAAACAAAAAAACGATTTAAGTATATACTCAAATAATGCTATATTATATAATCTAAAAGATGATGAAATACTATTTCAAAAAAACAAAGATCAAAAAGTAAGTATAGCATCACTTACTAAAATGATGACTGCATTAATCGCTATTGAAAATATTAATGATTTAAACGAAAAAGTATCATTTCAAAAAAGCGATTACCAAGATTTAATAGCAATGGACGCTTCAGCATCCTCACTAAACCACGAAAAACAATATTCCTATAATGATATATTACATGGACTTATGATGGAAAGTGGTGCAGATTGTGCTAATATACTAGCAAGATTAGTCGGAGGAAACGAAGAAACATTTGTTAAAATGATGAATCAAAAAGCAAAACAATTAGGAATGAAAAACACCAGTTTTGCTAATCCTATAGGAATGGACGATAAAAACAATTACTCTACCATGAGTGATTTAGTACTTCTATTTAAAGCAGGACTTAAAAATGATACCTGGAAAAAAATTGCTACAACTATGTACTACACACTTGAAGATGGAACAAAAATAGAACATACAATTAAACTATATGAAAGAAATGCTTACATAAAAGCTCCATATATCCTTGGAGGAAAAACAGGTTACGAAACAGATGCAGGTTATGCTCTAGCAACCATAGCAAACAAAAATAACACTACTTTAATATTTATAACATCAAAAACAAACACATTAAACGGACACATAAAAGATGCAAAAAAAATATACGAATACTACTTCAATAACTATGGATACCAAACAGTACTAAAAAAAGGCGAAATAATTAAAGAACTAGATACCAAATATTTAAACGAAGACAAAATAGCCATAACAGCAAACGAAGATATAAAATATTATTTAAAAAATGATTACAATAAAAATGACATAAAACTAGTTTATGATGGAATAGATGAAATAACCTATAAAAACAAATATATGGAAAATATTGGAACACTAAGTATCTATTACAAAGATAAATTAGTAAAAACAACACCAGTATATCTAAATCAAAAAATATATCCAGACTTCAAACTAATTATTCTAGCAGGAATAGTATATATGTTCATAATCGGATGTACTATAATAATATCAAATAGATTAAGACATAAAAAACAATTAGAACAAATATAAAAACCAAGGACAAAATCCTTGATTTTTTTTATTCAAACTTATCACTATTAACAAAATTAGTAATAATAACTTCCTTAACCTTACCCCTTTTCTTACCATTAGAATTAATATTTCTCTTAGCCTCAATAACATGAATATTAAAATTCTTATACAAATCATTAATTAAAGAAGTATTATGATTAGAAAGCATAACATAACAACCTCTAGAATCCAACTCCTTAAACACCTTAGCAAGCCTTATCTGTTCATCCTTACCAAATCCATCCTCAGTATAACTATTAAAAGTCGAAGTCTCTGAATCATACGGAGGATCAAAATAAATAAAATCACCCTTCTTAGCATCCTTAACAGATTCCTCAAAATCAACACTAAGAATCTCAACATCATTCATAGTCAAATAATTACTAACAGTTATTAAATTACCACCATCATAAGTATTAACCCTTTCCTTCTTACCAAATGGAACATTAAACTCATTCTTACTATTAACCCTATATAAACCATTAAAACAAGCCTTATTTAAATAAATAGTACGTGCTGCCCTAGTATAATCAGATAACCTCTTATAAGCATTCTTATTTCTATCTTTATTTCTTATATCATAATAAAATTCCTCACAATGTTCCTTCTCATAATGATTCAAAACACTACACATCTTCTTAAACTTTTCCTCATCACACAAAACACTATAAACATTCATAAGTTCATCATTAGAATCATTAATAACAGCCCTTCTAGGAGAAAGTTCAAAAAGAAGTGCCCCTCCCCCAATAAAAGGTTCATAATAAGTATCAAACTCATCCGGAACATACCTCTTAAGTTTATCAATAATTTGTCTCTTACCACCAGCCCACTTAACAAATGGTTTTCCTTTTATCATATTATTACCTCTCATTCATAAATATAATTATATCATTAATTAGTATAAAATAAAACAACTATTCCTTAACCAAATCACTATTTCTAAGCCTAACAACATTAATAATAGCAAAAACAAATATAATAACATCTGCAACAAAAAGAGGATAAGACATTATAAGCAAATCATAAACACCCCAAAAAACAGTATTAATTAACAAACCAATTCTCAAACTTTGAGAACTCTTACACACATATATAGCAATAGTATATTCAATAGTAGCAAGAATTGGTAAAACACCAACAAAACCCCTATTATTAAATAATAACCCCAAAACCATATTCAAAAAACAAAAAACAATTACAATAACATTATTATTCTTACCCTTAACCTCAAACAAATTTCTAACCGCAGCAAGTATATTAGTAACAACACCAGAAAAACTAAATAAAAAAATATTAGAAACAGCACCCAAAACAGAATCAATTAATTGCCAAAACACCATATTTTTCTTACTAGTACTAAAAGTAGAATAACACAAACAAACTGCAGCTAAAAGAGAAAAAATCTCCCCAAAAATAAAGAAAACATCCATAATAATCCTCCATACCATATTTTATTATTTATAAAATTATCAATTTCATCACATAAAAAATAACTTCTTATACTCAAAAACACTATCATTCAGTCATAAAACTCTATTTAAAAATCTTTAATTTCAAAAGAAAGCAACATTTCACAAACACCCTTATATATATCTTGTTCATGTCTAATAGTATCAATTAAAAACATTTTATCATTTTTATACTCTTTTAAACCTCTTAAATAATAAATTTTATCATCATCAAGTACAATAAATGGCATAATATTATTTCTAAGACACTCTTTAAACATTATAATTCGTCCAACACGACCATTTCCATCTCCAAACGGATGTATTCTTTCAAATCTATAATGAAAATCCACTATATCTTCTAAAGTAATATCTGTTTTAGAATTATATTCATCTAATAACTCTATTATTTCATTTTCTACATCTTCTGGTCTAGTAGTGTTAACAACATTAACTGCTCCAATCATATTTGGAACAATTTTGAATCCACCAACATTATATCTAGGATTTTCCTCATCACTAGTATTTCTCTTTAAAATCTTATTCATTTCAACTATCATATCTTTAGTTAGTAATTCATCCACATTATCAAGTATATAATCAAACAATTTAAAATGATTTCTAGATTCAATCACATCATCCAGTTCAATCAAAGTATCACCCTTAGAAATAAATGAAGATGTATCAAATATTGCTTCAGTTTGTTCACTAGTTAATCTACTACCCTCAATTTTATTTGAATTATAAGAAAAATTAATTTGAGAATAATAATATATATTTCCCTTAAACTTAGAACTTTTTTGTTTAATTAACTCATCTTTAATTTGATTAACATTCACAAACATCAACTCCAACATTACTTATATATAAATATTACTCTAAAAATAAAATAACACATATCACAAAAATTATCAATTAATAAACCAACAAATTTATACTAATTCAAAATACAAAAATTAATATAGTCAAAAAAAGAATGACCAAAGTCATTCAATCAAAACAATTACTAATAATTACAACAAGAACCACATTGTACATTTTCACAAACATTTTCTTCACAACAACTATAACTTGGACTATAAGTATGTTTAAACACATGATGATTTACTATTCTTGTTCTAACAGGACACACATGTGGTACAACATGTTCAATTGTTCTATTAACAACTCTTTCTCTCATAGGTTCAATTATAGGTTGAGAAGTCATACCCATCATAGGGCCATTATTAATATTACTAGTTTGACTTTGATTTAAATCAATATCAATATTTCCTTGATTATTATCAATATCAATAAACCCCTCTTGATTAGGCATCATAAATGGACTATTACTCATATTTTCAAACATTATAAATCCTCCTATCTAATTTATACTATTCAAAAATATAAACTTTGTATAAGGAAAAAGTACATAAAAATATCTATAATCTAACAGTATTTGAAATTATTTCATTTACTTCAAAATCCAATAATCTGAGAATGATATCCATTTAGCACTTGATATCATCATTTTCCATTTCAATCATAAACTTATCAAAATCAGATTCAAATAATCTATCTTGGTTAATTCTATACTTTTCAAATTCAGAAATTGCAAAACTTTCTGCTACCTTATGGGATACTCTACCAGGATTATCAAGTACATCTCTTTCATTAAATTGTAAAAATACATCTAACTTACTTTTCCAGTCTTCCATTGTCATAGGAATATGTCTTTCAGCTTGATCCTCTGCATAATCTAAATACATTGTAACAATTCTTTCTAAAGATTTTAATTCCTCTTTAGTTAGATAATTTTTAGCAACTATAACATCAGATGCAATTATTTTACCATTAGGTGAATTTTTCCAATTTGTTAATCCCATATGTGTTTTTTTATGATTTGCACGATTCACTATAATTTCCACAGCCGTATTCCCATGAACAGCATAATGCATTTTATTTTGGACTGTTTTAAAAAAATCTTTTGTTATTGGTGAAGCTACATTATAATCTAAACTTGTTGTGTAAATATCGGTAATCTTTTGATAAAAATTCCTTTCACTAATTCTTATTTCTCTTATTTCTTGTAATAATTCATCAAAATAATTTTCATTTAAAAAAGTTCCATTTTTAAGTCTTTCTTTATCTAATACATACCCCTTTATAGAATATTGTTTTAAAATATTGATTGCCCACAATCTAAACTCTATTGCTCTTTTGCTATTAACTTTAAATCCAACAGCAATAATAACATCTAAATTATAATATTTTGTTTTATAATTTTTTCCATCTCTAGCAGTATGTAAAAATTCTTTACATACTGAATTCTCACTTAATTCTTTTTCAAAAATATTAGAAAGATGTATTGTTATATTATTTCTTGTTGTTCCGAAAAGTTCGGCCATCAATTTTTGACTAAGCCAAACTGATTCTTCATCAACAATCACTTCTATTGTCTTTTCTTTATTTTGTCCTGTAAATATCAAAAATTCTGCTGTTGAATTTCTTATTTGTAATGTTTGCATAATTTTTTACCTCCTGATTTAATTACATCAATAAATATATTATATCAAAACCTTCCACTATTTATATATGAATTTTGAAAGTATACCATTTTCTATCCTAAATAATCATCCACACCACCAAACAAATAAATTCTTCTAAACCTAAAATAAAAATCCACTATATCTTCTAAAGTAATATTAGTTTTAAAATTATATTCATTTAATAACTACCCTATTTCATTTTCTACATCTTCTGATTTAGTAATATTAACAACATCAATTATATCAAACAAACATATGTTCGTCAATAGTTAATAAATCATTTTCACAACAAATCAAGAACTCTCATATAAGACAAAAAACTACCAGAAAATCTGATAGTTTAATCTATTCTTTAAAAAATTACCATAGCAAGCATCAATACAATCAATGAAGCTAAACCAAGCATAAGTATTAACTTAATTGACCACTTAAACCACGTAGAATATTCAACACCCGCTATAGCAAGTCCTCCCATAATAGCACCACAAGTTGGAGTTATTAAATTAACAAGTCCATTAGCAGCCACCATAGTCATAATAGTACCTTCAACACTATAACCAATTTGATTAGCAATAGAACCCATAATTGGAGATGAAAGTGCTGCAAGACCAGAAGATGATGGAACAAGTACTGATAAAACTATATGAAGCAAATAATTAAGTGGTGTAAAAAGTAAAACAGGCATATTTTTAAGAGCCTCAGCAGCATTAAAAATAATATAATTATCTAAATAAGTAACACCCATTAAATACTTAACACCACGTGCAACCGCTATAATAAGCACAACACTAATTATATCAGCAACACCTTCAACAAAATTATCAACAATTCCTTTTTCACCTTGCTTATTAATTATTCCAATAACAATAGCCATTATAAAAAACAATACAGCAGCATCAAAGAAATACCAATTGCCAAGAACCTCACCAGTTAAAAATGATGAAAATGATAACCATTTAATATCTGCAGTAAATGGAATAAATCCAATTATCATAATCAAGAAAGTAAAACCAAATAACACCAAAGTTACTTTTTGTCTACCAGTAAGTTTTACAACCTCATCCTTTTTCTTAACATCCTTACCATATTTCTTTTCCATGTACTTTTGTTCTTGAAGAGATAAAAAAGTAGAACCCTTATTCTTCTTAACTTTAGCAGCATAAATCATAACAAAGAATATTGATATCGCTAAAGTAACAAGCCAAAGTGCAATACCAATCATAATAATTACACCTTGATTAACTGCCACACCCTCAGGAAGAGCCGCAATAGCAGCACCATTAGCAAACGGATTTATAGTAGAACCTAAAACACCACATCCAGCACCAAGAAGCACCACAGCAGAAGCAACTATCGTATCCATACCAGCAGCCACCATAGTCGCAGCAAGTAATGCATAAAATCCAACAGTTTCCTCAAGCATTCCATATGTTGTACCTCCAATAGAGAAAATAAACATAAGAATTGGAATAAGTATTAACTCTCTACCCTTAAGTTTATCAACCAAAACTTTTACACCAGTTTCCAAAGCACCAGTTTTAGAAACAATATTTAAAAATCCCCCTAAAACAAATATAAATATTCCAACATCTATACAATTCGCAAACCCTTTAATCGGAGCAAGTAAAACATTAGCAAGTTTAGCCTTTACAACCCCACTCCCATCAACAATAGTATCGCCAACAAACTGAGCAGTTGGTAAAAAATGTGTCAAAACACCAAGTAAAACAGTAAGAATCAAAATAATGGAAAATGCTGAAATTCCAAATTTAAAATTCTTTTTTCTAGCAGTTTTTTTCTTATCTGCCATTTCCTTTTTCCTCCTTACTAGAACAAATTAATGTTCCTGATTTGCCATCAAGTCCATCGACTGCCTTTTCAAGAGAAGTAATGATAGCTTTTTTATTTGTATTTTTAACAAACTCTAAACAAGCCTTTACTTTAGGAAGCATACTACCATCAGCAAACTCACCAGTTTCAATATAAGAATACGCTTCATCCAAAGAAATATCATCAAGTTCCTTTTGATTAGGCTTATTAAAGTTTATACAAACCTTATCTATCGCTGTTAAAATAAGTAACACATCCGCATTAATACTCTTAGCAAGTAATGCACTAGTTAAATCCTTATCAATAACTGCATCTATTCCAGAAAGAATCCCATTATTAGATATAACAGGAATGCCTCCTCCACCACAAGCAATAACAACATTATTGCAAACAAGTTCATTAATAACATCAAGTTCAACTATTTTCTTAGGATAAGGAGAAGCAACAACTCGTCTATAACCACGCCCAGCATCCTCCTTCATCACATAACCTTTACTCTTACTAAGCAAAAACGCATCTTCTTTAGAATAAAAACCACCAATAGGTTTAGTAGGATTATCAAAAGCAGAATCATCTTTATCAACTACAACTTGCGTAACAACGGAAACACAAGTCTTAGAAACTTTTCTTTTTCTTAACTCATTATCAATTGCTTGACTAAGATGATAACCAATATAACCAGTACTCATCGCTCCACATTCTGGAAAAGGCATAGAAACATCTTCTAAACTAGAAGATATCATTCCAACCTGAGGTCCATTTCCATGAGTAACAATAACATCATACCCTTTTTCAATAATATCAACTATCTTACAAGAAGTATTTTTAACTAAATTAATCTGTTCATCATTAGTCTTACCAAGAGCATTTCCTCCCAGAGCAATTACTACTTTCCTATTCATTTTAAAGTCGCATACATAACCGCTTTTATTGTATGCATCCTATTCTCAGCCTCATCAAAAACCTTAGATTTAGAAGATTCAAACACTTCATCAGTAACTTCCATTTCAGAAACACCATACTTATCCTCAATTTCTTTACCAATTCTAGTCTTATTATTATGAAAAGAAGGTAAACAATGCATAAATATTGAATTTTCATTAGTAAAATCCATAAGTTCAGTAGTTACTCTAAAAGGTTTTAACATCTTAATTCTATCCTTCCAAACCTTATCATCTTCACCCATAGAAACCCATACATCAGTATACACAACATCCTTACCAGTTGCACCTTCTTTAGGATCATCAGTTAAAAATATAGCAGAACCATTTTCATCTGCAATTACTCTAGCTTGTTTAATCAAATCTTCACTAGGCCACAAACTCTTTGGAGCACAACAAGTAAAATTAACACCCATCTTAGCACTCATAATCATAAGAGAATTCCCCATATTATACCTAGCATCTCCAAAATATACTAAACTAAGTCCTTCTAAATGTCCAAAGTGTTCATACATAGTCATAAAATCTGCTAACACTTGTGTAGGATGAAACTCATTAGTAAGACCATTCCAAACAGGAACATCACTATACTTAGCAAGATTCTCAACAATATCTTGACCAAAACCACGATACTCAATACCATCATACATTCTAGATAATACCCTCGCAGTATCCTCAATAGTTTCTTTCTTTCCCATTTGCGAACCAGTCGGACCTAAATAAGTACTACTCATTCCTAAATCACTAGCAGCAACCTCAAAAGCACATCTAGTTCTAGTTGAATCTTTTTCAAAAATAAGAGCAACATTCTTTCCTTTTAAATACTTATGTAACTCACCATTTTTCTTCTTTTCCTTGAAACTAATAGCAAGTCCAATTAAATATTTAAGTTCTTCTGAAGAATAATCAAGTACCTTCAAAAAATCTCTACCTTTTAAATCCATATTAATCCTCCCTTATAAGTGGCATACTCATACAACGTGGACCACCTCTACCACGTGATAATTCTGCACTTCTCATTTCAATTACCTTAATACCAAATCTTCTAAGAACTTCATTAGTAACACTATTTCTATCATAAACAACAACCACTCCTGGAGCAATAGCTAAAGTATTAGAACCATCATTCCATTGTTCCCTCTCTGCAGAAACCATATCACCACCAGCACATGGTATTAAAATAATATCTCTACCTAAATAATCTTCAAGTATCTTTTCTAAAGAACCACTTCTAGACTTAACATTAATCTCATCTTCCTTTTCACCTTTCTTAATTTCAAAAACCTTAAGTGAAGACATAATACCAGGATGATAAGTAAATTTATCATAATCTATTTGTGTAAATACAGTATCTAAATGCATAAAAGCACGACTTTCCGGAATATTAAAAGCTAAAATAGTCTCAATACTAGTATCAGGATCATTAAAAATATTCCTAGCAAGTATCTCAATAGCATTAGCACTAGTCCTTTGAGAAATACCAATACCTAACACCTTATCACTTAAATTAAGAACATCCCCACCTTCAATATTATACTCATTATATCTATCAAAATACTTAGGAACATCCTTATAATCTGGATGATAATTAAATATATACTCAGCATATATAGTTTCACGATTTCTAGTTTCAGAATACATTCTATTTAAAGTAATACCATTACCAATCGAAGCAAAATTATCTCTAGTAAAATATAAATTTGGCATAGGATCCACTATAAACTGAGAATCAGGTTCAATCATATCAACAAGAGATTTTCCCCTTTTAGCTTTTTCAAGAACAATCTCCTTAATATTAATACCCTCCATAGTCTTAAGAACAAGTTTCCTATTAGATTCAATAGAAGTCAAAAACTCATAAACTAAACTACGATATTTAGGAGTTCTAACTCCAGCCTCATATATAAACTGTTTAATAAAACTATCTCTAACATCAGGATTTAAATCCAAAGTCTCAGTCATTAAATCCTCCAAATACACAACCTCAACACCATTATCCTTAAGAATTCTAGCAAATTGGTCATGTTCCTCTTGAGCCACTGTAAGATAAGGAATATCATCAAACAATAACTTTTCCAAAGTATCCGGAGTCAAATTAAGAAGCTCCCTACCTGGCCTATGAAGTAATACCTTCTTAAGTGGTTTTATCTCACTCTTAACATTAATCACACTATCTCCTCTTTTCTATCTTAATACTAATAAAATTATATAATAAATAACCAAGTATTTCAAGAAATAACCAAACAAAAAAACAATTTTACAAAAAAAAAGAAAACCAAAGTTTTCAAAATAGATAACTCCACCTAGGCTTTCCCCTTTATTATTCTATATTAAGTATAGAGTAGACAAATAAATATGTAAATACTTTATATAGAACTTTACAATAACTTTACAAAAAAAAGAATAAGCCAAAACTTATTCTTTAGACACATTATTACTTTCTGTAGTATTCCCTGATTCACCAGAACCTCCACCAGTATTACCACCAGCATTATTTCCGGCATTATCACCAGAACCTGATTCATGACTACCACTTCCAGATCCTCCACTAGAATTACTACCAGTACTAGGCTTAGTATCTGTATTATTCTTTTTATTATCAGTAACAGGTTTATTAGTAGTTGTAGAACTACTTTTCTTATTAGAATTACTAGATTTACTACTAGAACTACTTTTCTTCGAAGTATTACTTTTCTTCTTTACACTACTAGAAGTATTCTTTTTCTTAGAAGAACTACTATAAGAATAATTACTAGAACTAGCCTTAGAAACTTGTGATTTAGAAACAGAATGAACATCACTAGCATCCTTTCCATAAGAAGATTCAAGTTTTTCACCACTAGCAACTTTATTAATCTTTTCTTTAGCTTCTGTAACAGAATCCTCATTTGGAACCATAACATATAACTCTTGGAAATTATAAGTATAAGTATAATCATAACTACCAGTACCAGTTAAACTATTAGAAGTAATGGTCCAACTAGCATTATCCCTAAGTTGCATCTTAGCCAAACTAGTCATTGACTTCATAGGCATATCAGTAATCATACTATCTTGTAAAGAATCAAGTAAACTATTATACTTAGTTATTATACTAGAACTAGTACATTTCCTAAATATAGCTTCAATTAAAGCTTGTTGATTCTTACCTCTTTGATTATCACCATCAGTAAAAGTATGTCTTTCTCTAGCAAAAGCCAAAGCAGCTTTTCCCTCAACATGATTATAACCCTTAGTAAAATTATAACCATTCCAACTTTGAAAATCATACTCAGAATAAACATCAACACCATCCAAAGCATTAACAATATTTTCTAAACTACTAAAATTAACTTTAAAATAATAGTCAAGTTTAATTCCTAAAAGATCTTCTAAAGTCTTAATAGAAGTATCAACACCATAAGTACCAGCATGAGTAAGCTTATCCTTATAACCAGTAGTATCATGTAATTGAACATAATAATCTCTAGGAACATTAGTCATAAGTATTTGCTTAGTCTTAGGATTAATAGTAAGAATCATATTAACATCACTTCTAGATATTTCAGATACCTTACCATACTCATCCATACCACTTATATAAACATTAAACACATCTTTAGTAACATCAATTCCCTTAGAATCAACCTTTACCCTAACCTTAAAAGTATAAATAACCTTAGTCTTATCTCCAAAATTACTAAGCACACTACTATCACTATTATTTAAAGTACTACCTCCACCAGCATTCTCTAACTTAATCTTTTGTGAATTCTCAAGTAAAATAGCATCAGTCTCATCATTAATTAAAGCCTTTCCTAAACCATCTAAATTACCATAACTATCACTCTTAGTCTTAACAACAGTATCAAGCTTTTCAAGAGCCTTCTTAGTAGCACTACTATTATCATTATAATAACCAAGATTTTTACTAGCAATATCTTCTATCTTCTCTGCATTACTATCACTCTTAACCAAAACATGATAAGTATAAGTCTTATAATCCTGACTCATATCATCAAGAACACCAAAAGTCTTAAAAATAAAAAATGAACCAATTAAAAATATAATAGAAAAAAGCAAAGCAAACACAGTACAAACCCTTTTAGGCTTTTTCTTAACCCTTTTTCTAAACAAAAAGAAATCAAGAACTAAATTAACAAATAATAAAATTCCTCCCAACGCTAATAAATATTTCATAGGCAAAATATTAATATAAAGCACTATTCCAAACAATATAAGTGATGATATTAAAAGTAAAATACCAACAATCTTATAACCATTAATTTTCTTCTTATCCTTATTTTTTCTCATAATCTACTCCTTTTACTAAATAAAATAACTTTAGCATACATATCAAATAAATAACTCCTCCTACAAAACCACCAATAACATCCGTAGGATAATGTACTCCTAAGTACACTCTACTAACACCTATACCAAATATAACAAGCGATAAACAACTAATAAATAAAATCTTAATCCTACAAGACAAATTACTCTTATAAACAAAATATATCAAAAGACCATAAAAAGCTGTTGCAATAAAAGCATGACTACTAGGAAAAGAATAACCATTCTCAGAAACAATCATATCTATAGGTCTATCTCTATGAAATATTGGTTTAAGAACAAAATTACTAAAAAGCGATACAATAACCAAATTAGCAACAATCATAATTCTCTTACTATTATCTTTAACAAATATAAGTAATAATACACAACATAAAGATAAAAATATTCCACTTCCAAAAAAAGTTAAAATCTTATAAAAACTAGTCTTACCATCAGTTACATTTCTAATAACACCATTTATCATATTATCAAAACCAAAATCATTAACATTAGCTAAATAACATACAAACATAAAAAGTATTATCAAAAATATAAGTATAAAATACTTTTTCTTATTCATAACCCCTCCATAAACATTATAACATCTTTAACAAATATAATCTAATTTTCAGAAAAATTTAACCAAAGTTTACAGTTAACTATAATTAGTTTTTCTAACATCATAAACAATATCATTATTAGCAACAACATAAGGATCATCATCTAAAGACATAAGTTCATCAAATTCATCTAAATTAATTATTTTCTTAAAAGAATCCCCAGAAGCACTATTTTTACTAAAAAAATAACATTCAGTATCACCATTAATAGTCTTTTTCTCAAGTCTATCACCTGTAGCAAGAACATATATATTATCACTAATACTAGAAGAACTCTCATCAATAGTATTATTATCATCATCTTTTAAAACATCCTTAGTATCAATATTTAAACTTCGTCCCAAAAATCTCTCACCATTAAAAAAATTATAACCTTTAGAAATAGAAGCCAAAATTCTCGTATTATTTTTACCTCTAGCAATAACATACTCTCTGTTATAAGAATAATTAGTAGATTTATCATCAAAAACAGAATAAATTTGCTTCGTAAAATAATTCTTTGTAGCTTTTACATAATCTTTAAAATCTTGATCTTCAGAAACATCCTTAACTCCTGATTCTTCAATTCTTATTTTCTTACTATAAGCATCAACAACAATAGTCTCACTAAACCTACCATTTCTAGTCTTCCAACTAAGCCCATTATCACTAAAACTAACTAAATACTCATTACCCTTTTTCCTTATTTCACTAAGTCTAGACAAAACTCTTTTAACCGGAGCAGTAAGTTCAAAATTCATAACAATAGTAGTTATAAAATCATCCAAACTATTAAGATTACCTTTTTCCATAATACACCTCACTATTATAAATATAATAACACAAACCACTATTATAGTAAATAAACTAGTCCATATTTATAAAATCATAATTCTGACTACCAATTCCTAATTTACTAGCAGCCTCTAAAATATACGTACCATTTTGTCTTTCAATGCGTTCTATCATATGAACCTTTCCAAAATCACTAGAATTATATATCAAGTCAACACAAGCCCTATCAAGAGCAACTGGATCAGTCGAAGACAAAACACCAATATCATGCATACAAATATCCTCTGGACTAGCCACACAATCACAATCAACAGACAAATTATTAATCACATTAATATAAACAATATTACCCTTCATATAATTAACAACACTACTATCAGCATCTGCCATTGATTCCAAAAAGGAATCCTGACTACAAATATTTTCCCATAAAGTATCAACATCCCTACTCTTACCAGCAGTATGAATATAAGCCTTTCCAGAAGAAGAAGCAACCCCAATAGACATATTCTTAAGAGCACCACCAAACCCTCCCATAGGATGACCCTTAAAATGAGATAACATCAACATAGAATCATAATTCTTCAAATGATTACCAACATAATTCTTATCCAAATGAAAACCATTACTAACAGGAATAGCAAAATCACCATCACTATCCATAATATCAACCTTAGCAATATCTAAAAAACCATGTTCCCTAATAGTCTCCATATGAACAGAAGTACTATTCCTATGACCAGCATAAGCCGTATTACACTCCGTAATAGTACCAGAAACATAAGATACCAAATCCTTTATCAAATTAGGATTCAAATAATTATTATTGCCCTTTTCACCAGTAGAAATCTTAACAGCAACATTACCACTAAGATTCTTTTCCAATACATCATACATTTTAATCAAACTACAAGGAGATATTTCCTTAGTAAAATAAACTTTAGACTTTTCCATATAAATTCCTCCATATTTTTTTATTTATTATAGCACACAAAAAACAAAAAACAAAAAAACTCTTCAAAAAGAGTTAACATACAATATGGCGTCCTCGAAAGGATTTGAACCTTCGACCTATTGCTTAGGAGGCAATTGCTCTATCCAGCTGAGCTACGAGGACAAAATAAATGTTATCTAAAGAAAACATTTATCACTAAAATAAATAAAAAATTAAACGCTGCTTTTAAATTTTTAAAATCTCCACCAAATTTTTCCTTAAAAGAAACATAATCATCAACAGCATCAACAACAACACTCTCTAAACACCTAGGAACCTTACCTCCAACAGGATACATATGAGATTCAATAATATTAGCTTCTTTCTTAGACAATTTAGTTATCTTACTAGCATTTTCAACAGCCTTACTTGGATGTTTAAGCATTCTTTCTCTCTTGTTACTAAACTCATTATCAAAAAAGAAATCATGTAACAAAGCCGCTCTAGTTGCACTCTCATAATCAAGTCCTAACTTCTTGCACACTTTATAAGTCTTAAAAGAAACATCTAAACTATGATTGAATCTATTACTATTATGATGATGAGTTTCCTCTTTTAACTTATTAAACTTTCTATTTTCAAGTAATTTTTCAACTATTTCAACATATTCTTTATTATCTTGCTTCATGTTCTCACCGAAAAAATTATATCACACAAAAGAAAAAAAAGCAAACAACCCGTTTGCTTTTACATATATATTTACACTAAAAATTACGATGCATAAAAGTTGGTATTTCAATTTCTTGAGGATCAAACCCAGCATTTGCATCATCATCCTCATCATCATCGATATAACCATCACTTCTACTATTAAGTTGATTATAAAGAGGTTTCTTATTCTTATTTTTCTTATCAAAACCAGTAGCAATTACTGTAACAATAACCTCATCAGTAAGATTTTCATTAATAACTGAACCAAATATAGTATTTATATCTGTATTAGCTGCAGCTCTTACAACCTCTGCTGCTTGTTCAGCTTCAAACAATGTTAAATTAGAACCACCAGTAATATTAATAATTGCATCAGTAGCACCATGAATCGAAGTTTCAAGAAGCGGAGATGAAACTGCTTGCTTAGCCGCTTCAATTGCCCTATCTTCTCCCATACCAATACCAATACCAATAATAGCATTACCTGATTTTTCCATAACCGCCCTAACATCAGCAAAGTCTAGGTTTACCAACCCAACAACAGCAATCAAATCAGATATAGATTGTACACCACGTAAAAGAACATTATCAACTTCCTTAAACGCATCAAGCATAGAAGTAGATTTATCAATAATTTCCCTTAACCTATCATTAGGTATCACAATTAAAGTATCAACATGTTCCTTAAGTTCTTCAATTCCAGCAAGAGCATTATCCATTCTTCTCTTACCTTCAAAAGAGAAAGGTCTAGTAACAATAGCCACTGTAAGAGCACCTAAACTCTGAGCAATCTCTGCAATTACCGGTGCAGCACCAGTACCAGTTCCACCACCCATACCACAAGTGATAAATACCATATCTGCACCTTTCAAACTTTCTTCAAGTTCCTTTTTAGCCTTAATAGCAGCCTCTTTTCCAATTTCAGGTCTACCACCAGCACCAAGAGTACCAAGTTGAATCTTCTTTTCTGCTTTCGAAGCGTTCAAAACTTGAGCATCAGTATTAACCGCAATAAAGTCAACACCTCTAACTCCAGCATCAATCATTCTATTAATGGCATTACCGCCGCCACCACCAACTCCTATTACTTTTATCTTAGCAAGTTGGTCCGTCATAGCTAAATCAAACATAACTTCATCTCCTTAATCAAATATTTTTCCAAATATTTTTCCTAGTGCACTGCCTGTCCCCATTTTCTTCCTTGCTCTTAGCATTTCTTCGACCTTTTCATCTACAAACATTGTATAATCTTTTTCCCTTAAATTAAGTTTATCAACAAAATATTTTATAGCACCATAACTTGTAGTAAATCTACTATCACGAATTCCAATGACATTAACATTAAGTATTTGTCCTTTTCTACCATAAGTATCTTGTAAAAGAGCATCAAACCCTAACATTGATGTTATAGCTCCTGTAACCATTATATAACTTATTTCCCTATTTGTTAAGTTATTTATATCATTTTTAAGATTTTTTAACGACTCAATAAGTTTATATTCAATCATTTCAGCAAGCATATACTGATTAACCACAATGTTTTGATTAAGTCTATTCACAATTTTGTACTCTTCATCACTTTCAGCATACTTTCTACTTGCAACCCCATACTCTTCTTTTATTTCCTTTGTTTTCTTCTCATCTGTCTTAAAATTAAAGCGAATAACCTCGTCAATATCATCTCCCCCAATCGAAGCAATAAGTTCCTTAACAAGAATACCTTTATTAAATACTGATAAAACGCTCTTCTCCTTGCCAAAATTTATCATAGCAACAACAGCTTTATCAAGCTCCTTATCCTTAGTAGCATAATAATCAGCAATCGAAGAAATAACAATATCAACAACTTCCACCCCAATATTCTCAAGTATTCCTACAACAGAATAAACATTCTTCTTAGGAACAGAAACAACAACAGATTTAACAGCAAGTTTACTTCCCTCAAGACCCAAAGGATTTTTCACTTTCTTTTCCCCATTGATTTTATACTCAATAGGCATAACACTCACTACTTCACTATTCATAGATACGTGCTTTTTCAATGATTTTTGAAGGCAATTAAAGATAGTCTCACCATCAACAAAAGCATCACTAGTATTAATATCAACCTCTCCCATAGCAATATCAATTTCCCTATTATTAGAAGGAACAACTGCAATAACCTGTTCAACTTTTGTACCAAGTTTACTCTCTAAACTCTTAATAGCCTTCTTAACAGAACCAGTAATAGCCTGAGCATCAGTTATTAAGCCTTTCTTAACTCCTTTCGCAGGAACATGAGCAGTTGCTAAAACATTGAATTTTCCATTGTATTCTTCCATGGTAACTGCTTTTACTTCTTCAGTACCAATATCAATACTTGTGTATATCTTTCTCATAATCATCCCTCTTATATCATAAATAAATTATACAATAAGAATTTAAACTTGACAATAATAAGTTTCAAAAAACATCAAATTACCCACAAATACAAACAAAAAAAATAATTTTTTTAAAGATATTTTAATAATATATAAAGAATATCATATTATTTAATGAAAGAGAGTGATGCATGTGGATAAACAAGAAATAATCAAAAACATAGCCTATCGTACCGGCGGAGACATTTACCTAGGAGTAGTTGGAGCAGTAAGAACTGGAAAATCAACCTTTATCAAAAAAGTAGTAGAAGAACTTATAGTTCCCAACATAGAAGACGAATACGAAAGAAAAAGAGCTCTAGATGAAATACCACAATCAAGTGGAGGAAAAACTATTATGACTATAGAACCCAAATTTGTTCCCAACAATGTTGCCCAAATAAAAATAGATGACATGACTTGTAACATGAGACTAGTAGACTGCGTAGGATACATAATTGATGAAGCCAAAGGCTACGAAGACGAAAACGGCCCTAGAATGGTAAAAACCCCCTGGTACAAAGATGAAATACCATTCGTTGAAGCCGCAGAAATAGGAACAGAAAAAGTAATAAGAGACCACTCAACAATAGGAATAATGATTACAACAGATGGAACTATCGGAGAATTCTCAAGAAAAGACTATATTGAAGCAGAAGAAAAAATAGCACTAGAACTAAGTTCAATAAACAAACCATATATAATAATACTAAATACAACTAAACCAACAGCAAAAGAAACAGAAAAACTAACAGAAGAACTAAAAGTAAAATACAAAGTACCTGTCCTACCAATAGATGTACTAAATATGAATGAAATAGAAATAAATAATATATTAAGAGAAGCTCTATATGAATTTCCTATATTAGAAGTAAACATCGATATACCAGAATGGATTGGAATCCTAAAACCAAATCATTATGTCAAAAAAGCTTACATAGATAAAATAAAAGAAAGTGTAATTGAAGTAGATAAATTACGTGATGTTGATGGAATAATAAGTCATTTCAACAATTGCCAGTACATAAAAAATGCCTATATGTCCTTAGTAGATCCTAAAACAGGAATCATAACCATAACATTAGAAGCACCTCAAGAACTATTCGAAAAAGTATTAAACGAAATGATTGACATAGACATAACAAACAAAACAAATCTTTTGAAAATATTCCAAGAATACAAAGAAACAAAAACAGAATATAAAGAACTAGAACAAGCTCTAAAAATGGTAAAAACAACTGGATACGGAGTTGCAAATCCCACTATAAAAGATATGAAATTAGACAAACCAGAAATAACAAAACAAGGATCAAGATATGGAATAAAACTAAAAGCAACAGCACCATCAATACATATGATAAGAGTAGATGTAGAATCAAGCTTTGAACCAATAATCGGTAGCGAAGCCCAAAGCAAAGAACTAATAGAACACCTAATGAAAGATAGCAATAGTGATCCAAACAGTATCTGGTCAAGCGAAATATTTGGAAGAAGCTTAGACAAAATAGTCCAAGAAGGAATCCAATCAAAAATATCAATGATGCCAGAAAACGTAAGATATAAATTTCAAACAACAATGTCCAAAGTAGTAAACAAAGGATCAAACAATCTAATAGCTATAGTAATATAAAAATACTTGGTTTAAGTATTTTTTTTATGTTTAGACAAAAAAAGAAAAACACCCTATAGAATGTTTTTCTAATAACTAGTACTACTTCTTAACAAAAACTGCCTTTATAGAATGATTCAAAGTAACATTCTTAAATGTATACTTACTCTTAACACTAACACGTTTACCATCTACATAAACCTTACTAAGTTTATAACCCTTACTAGGAGTCATAGTAATAACAACATTAGAACCATAATTAACAGTTTTACTCTTGGTAATAACACCCTTACCAGTCTTTGAAGTAGTTATCTTATATTTATTTATAGTAAGTAAAGCCTTCTTATAATAAGTATTATATATACTCTTAACACTATCAACTGAAGTAGCCTTATTTATTTTACTAATTCCCTCATTAACAATAGGAACAACTTTCTTTTGATTATACTTTTTATTATTCTTAAAAGTATTTAACTTATTAGCATATGACTTCTTGGCATTACTAAGTTCAACAACTCTAGTTGGAGTCTTCTTAAGAAGTTTTTCAAGCTTAACCAAGAAATTTCTAGGTATTTCTACCTCATACACAACATTAATAGCACTACTAGCATTATCTAATAGATTATAATTAGTATTATAACCAGCATTAGAATAAACTTTTTTATCCAAATACTTCTTAGATAACTTATCAATACCAGCAGCAAGTTTAAATGTAGTAGTAGAACTAAGTTTTTGATAAGTAACACCAGTCATATCTTCAAATTTTTCAATCAAATCAATATACTTAGTATACATAGTATCAGGATTATAACCATTATTAATATCATCAAGAGTCTTATCAGCCATATCTATAATCTCATCAGTAACCTTATAACCACTAGCTTTAAGTTGTTCATATACATAATTATTAATATATGCACTAAAAGCATTTTTAGTATCTTGAACTTCTCCTAAAGAATAAATAACACGACCAAGAGAATAAGAAGGAATAGACGCAATACCAACACTATTTAAAAACTCTACATATTCAAAATCAGGAAAATAACCATAAGCATCATATTGACAAGAACCAGACATAGATTCAGCATCTTCACCATTATAATTATCTAAATCAAAAGAAATATCAACATATGTAAAATTATTATAATCTCCAACTAAACCAATATTAGCAAAACCTTTAGCAAGTGAATAATAATCATTAGCACTACTTACATATCCTAAATACTCACTACGATAAGAATTAATTATAGTATTATAATAAGTACTAAAATCCCCTTCATAAAAACAATCAAAAGCATCATTTATAGCCTTAAGACCACGTTTTTTCAAAGTCAAATAATAATTATCAGTAGTAACATAATCATAATCCCAACCACCAATAGTAGTCATAGTAGCATAAGGTAAATTAACATCTAAAGAAACAGTACCTTCCTCATAATCATAAAACAAATCATCTAAAGAACTAAGATTATTAAGTGTATCAATAGCCTCTTGATGTGCCTTCTCAAAAGCCTTCCTAACAGAATCAATATAAGTTACATAATCATATCGAGAATAAGTCTCCTCAACTTGTTCAATAAAACTTTGTTTATAAAAATCAAGTTCACTACCAGCCTTTCTAATTTGCTTAGCAGTCGGAGTTTTAACAATTAAAGACTTATCATTAACTTTCTTTAAAGAAACCTCCTTCTTCTCTGAAGGATTAACCTTACTAAGAGCACTAACACCACTAGGTAAAATAGTAATAAGTAATGCACATACTAAAACTAACGATATAATTTTCTTTTTCATACTCTACCTCCTACCTAACTACCCTACTCTTAATACTTGAATAAGGACTATATACTTTCTTACCATTAACAACCTTATAAGCCCTAACTTTATAATAATATCTCTTATTCTTAACAAGCTTACCATTAATATAATAATTCTTAGTAGTAGAAGTAACTACCTTATAAGAACCATTAACAGAACTAGCTCTATATATAGTATAACCTCTAGCACTAGGAACTTTATTAATAGAAATCTTTAAATATCTAGACTTATAATTAGTAACAGAAATAACTGGTTTATCAAGAGAAACTAAAGCATTAACACTATAAGAATAACTAAATGACTTAGTACTACTATAAACAGCCTTTATTCTATAATAATATCTTTTACCTAAAACAACATTAGAATCCTTATAAGAAGTACCCGTAACCTCACCAATCTTTGCATAAGAACCATTAGAACTCATAGCTCTTTCAACTATATATTTACTAGCAACATTAATCTTATTCCAATTCAAAGTAACACTATTATAAGTAACCTTTCTAACTTTAAGATTATAATCTCCTAAAGCATAATTAGTCTTACCAACAAACAATCTATATGCTACCTTAACAAGACGATTTCCTTGATCAGTACCCTTAACAGTACCAACTATATAAGTAGTACCAGGCTTAAGTGCAGTAACAGTTCCATTACTATCTATCTTAGCAATACTAGCACTAGTACTAGACCATATAATCTTATCATTAGTTTTCTTACCATCTATATCTAAAACATAACCCTTATAAGTATACTTATTACCAACAAGTAACTTAGAAGCATACTTAGTAAGTTTAACACTAGCAGGACTAGTAACAATTACGTCAAAACTATCATAATACTTTCCATCATAAGTTTTAACTGTAATAGTAGCCTTTCCAGAAGATTTACCAGTAAGAATACCAAGTTCATTTATATCTGCAACAGTTCTATCACTAGAAGACCAATAAACTTCTTTATTAGTAGCATTACTAGGTAAAATATTAGCCTTAAGTTCATAAGAAGAACCTTTTACAATACTAGAATAATCTTCTTTAGATACAATAGATATACCAGTTTGAGATAAAGACTCCTTAACCTTAACTAAAACACTATCACTCTTACCAGAAACACTAGCAGTTATTGTAACAAATCCTGACTTAACACCAGTAACCCTACCAGTAACAGAATCAACTTTAGCAATAGAATCATCACTACTAGACCATTCAACTTTCTTTAAAGAAGTCGCAGGCCTAACCAAAGCCTCTAAAGAAATATCATCATTTTCATAAACAACAGCATCATAATCAGCACTATAAGAAGCATCATAATCTTTTATAGATACAGAATCTACATCAACTGAAGAACTAGCATCTATAGCAGCAGAAACAGCTTCCTTAGCATTTACAATACCATAACCAAGCATTTCATCAAAATCACTTTGACCAGTACTAGCACAAAGTATATTATACACCTCAGCAGGAGTCAAACTAGGATTAGCATCAAGCATTAAAGCAACTACCCCGGCAACAATTGGTGATGCCATAGAAGTACCACTAAGTAATTCATAAGTATTTCCAGGAGTAGTACTAAGTATATTATAACCAGGTGCACTAATATCTTTACTAATACCATAATCAGACCAATAAACAGGCTTATTATACTTATTAGAAGCATTAACACTTATTACCTCTTTAAAATCACTTGGTGAACTAAACTCATTAGATTCGTCATTACCAGATGCTGCAACAAGCACAATGCCATTATCATAAGCATCACGAATAGCAGCTTCCATTGCCCTATCTCTACCAGTACCACCCAAACTCATATTAATAACTTTAGCGCCATTATCTTTAGAATAATTAATAGCATCAATAATATCTGAAGTATACATACTTTCCCCGTCAAAACTTGTTCCAACCACCATAATCTTAGCTAAATTATTATTATTACCTGAAGCAACACCAGAAACACCAATACCATTACCATAAGTTGCACCAATTATTCCAGTAACATGTGTACCATGATGATCAGAATCATACACAACTTGTTTCTTAATTCCACCAACAGTTTGAGTATAACTACTATTAGAAACCAAATTTTTTTGTAAATCCTCATGTTTAACATCAACACCAGTATCAATAACAGAAACCTTAGTAGTATTACCCTTAGACTCAACTAAACTCCAAGCCTCTTTAGTCTTAATAAGATCAATATGATATTGATAATTAGGATTGTTATAAACACTAGCATCAGAATTTACTTTATACTTATAATTAGGTTGTACAAAAGCAACTCTAGGATTATCCTTAAAACTATCAATAGCAGTTTCCATATCATCAGAAATCTTAACCCTAACACTCACAGAATCATCATCAAGCCTCTTAATATTCTTAACAATAGCATTCTCATTTCTAACAACATTATTAATGGCTTTATTAGATAAATTATCATTAAAAACTACAATAAGTTCATCACTCTTATAATCCTTATCATCCAAAAGTTCATTCGTACTAACTTCATCAAAACTATAAGTATTATCACTAGCACTTACATAAGAAATAGGAACAAATAAACTAATAGCCAAAACCATTATTATAATCTTTCTTTTCACAATAATATATTCTCCTTTCTATTTTACACCCTAAGTATATAAAAACAAACTACATAAGTCAACAATTTTAAACAAAGAAAATAAAAAAAAAGTAAAGTAAAAAAAAATAGAAAGTAAAAAAAAAACAGGCTATTAAAACCTAAAGAATCTCCTTAATCTTTTCCTTTAAAACCTCATCATGAATAAGATCCATAATTCTCTTTTCCTTTTCATACAAACCAAGTTTGCTCTCATATAAGTAAAGTTCATCACATATCTTCTTAAGTCTCTTATGAATAGCATTTCTAGAAACACTACTAGCAAGAGCAATCTCAGATAAAGACAAATTAGAAAAATAATAATCCCTAAAACAACTTCTATCTCTATCACTTAAAAGAGACTCATAATAATCAAATAAAATAGTCAAATAAACAGTATCATTCATCATATCATATCCTTAAACAAACCATATATATAGTTTTCAATATCAAATACACTAAGATCTTCAGCCTTTTCCCCAAGTCCTACATACTTAACAGGAATATCTACCTCATCTTTTATAGCAAGAACTATACCTCCCTTAGCAGTACCATCAAGTTTAGTAAGAACTATTCCAGTAATATTAGTAACCTCTTTAAAAGTCTTAGCCTGACTAATACCATTTTGACCAGTTGTAGCATCAATAACAAGCAAAGTCTCATGTGGAGCATCTGGAATAAAATTAGTTATTATCTTATTAATCTTTTCAAGTTCCTTCATCAAATTAACCTTATTTTGAAGACGACCAGCCGTATCTATTAACACAACATCAAAGTCTTCTTCTTTAGCTTTCTTAAGCCCATCATATACAACAGAAGCTGGATCCTTCATAGATTCATCACCAACAAAAGAAGCACCAGTTCTATCAGCCCATTCCTTAAGTTGCTTAACAGCACCAGCTCTAAAAGTATCAGCACCAACCATTAACACTTTCTTGCCTTTACTTATTTCCTTAGTAGCAATCTTTGCAATAGAAGTAGTCTTACCAACACCATTAACACCTACAAACAAAATAACAGTAGGACCTTCCTTAGCATAATTAATCTTATTTACAATAACCTCGTTATTTACATAAATAATAAATAACTCATCTACAATAATTTCCCTAAGCAAAGAAGGATCCTCAATATGTTCATGACGCACCCTATCTCTAAGTCTATCCATAAATTTCATAACTGTATTAACTCCAAGATCTGCCATAATTAATATTTCCTCAAGTTCCATAAAAAACTCTTCATTAACTTTATTATATTTATTAGTTATATTAACAAGTTTAGAAACAAAATTATCCCTAGTCTTAGTAAGACCCTTATCATATAACTTAACTTCTTTATTATCTTCTTTTACTTCTTTCTTAAAACTATTTCTAATTCTATCAAATATTCCCATCTCTATCACCTATATATAAGTATAACAAAAAAAATACAGTAATTAAACCGTATTTATAATTTTTATCTACCTTTTGCTCCAGCTTGAAAATCTTTATATATCTTACCAATACCAGCCGCAGCAAGTAAAGTCCAAAACATAACAGGATTAGTAATAGCAAGAACTGCAACAGCACCAAGACCTAATATACCAAGCATAGCTTTACCTTTATTATTTTTAATCGAAGCAATAAGTTTAGCACCTGCTGTAGTAATTCTATTAGGTTTTTTCTTCTTTTCAGGAGTTAAATCAGCAGAAACCTTAGTCTTTGAAGAATCATCTTTTTCTTCAAGATTAGTGCCATTAGACCCACTAGAACTAGAAGTAACTTCCTTTTCTTTATCTTTATCTTTGTCATTATTATTATTATTATTTTCATCTAAAGATTTAGACTCACCATTTTCCATAGATTTATCATTATTCTTACCACTCATAAGACCTTTATTCTTTTCAACAGCAATTTCTTCAAGTTTAGAAGCAGAAGCACCAATTCTACTAGAAATATTATTCAAAATATTATCATCATAATTACCAGATGCCTTCATATTAAGTATAGAATTCATCTCTGCAACACTCATCTTATCAATAAATTCATTAAGATCAGAATTCTTCTTTATAACATCATTTCTATTCAAAGTACATTTAACATTATTCTTCTTCTTATAATCAGCAATCATCTGTAATTCATCAGAATCAACACCTAATCTATTAGCAATAGCATCTCTTGCATCCTTTGCCTTATCAGACTCATCAAAAACTATATTTAATTCATCATCATACATTAACTTAGCAAAAGAATCCAAAACAATTAACTTAATAGAAGCATCACGTTCACTATCATTAAGAGGTAATTCCATTAGTTTTTCAATTCTAACTTTATCTTCATCACTAGCTTTTTCACTTAATTTTTTAACTTCATTGCTCATTATATTCACCACCCATACAAAAGAAACTTATTCATAACTCAGAATAAGTTTAACTTTAATCAGCTTGTTCTAATAACTCTTGAAACTTAGGTAACAATACATGAAGAAGTTCAGGATCAATTACCTTTTCAAGTGTCCCATCTTCATAATGCACAACCATTACCTTATATACATCAGTTACATCAGATTCATCAGGTAATATCTCATTAACATAAACATATTCATTTCCTTCATGCACAAGTGCAGCAAGTACCACTACCTTATCATTTTCTTCAAAAGTAATAACATCATATCTTTTAAAAGTCATATTTTTTCCCCTTTCTTATCTAGCATTAAATTTAGTTATTTCTGGCTCATCATTAAAAGCTACATTTTCATCTATCTCATTTTCATTAGCCTTCATCTTTTCTACTTCTTTTTGATATGCCTCCATTTTTTCCTTTTTAGAAGGAATTTTTTCATAATTTTTCTCTGAAATAGCAGAAGAATCACTCTCATAACTTATTTCATCTTGTTTTTTCATCTTCATTTTCATATGCATTTCCTTAGCCTTGTCAACCAAAAATCTAATAATCCTACTATTTGCTATCTTCTTAACAAATCTTCTACCTCTACTATCAGGCTCCAAACCACCATTTTCCTTAAATTCTTCAACAGTCAAAGGATAAACACCTTTAACCTCATCATTCATCGAAGGTTCAGGAACAACCTTATACTTACTATCAACACTTTCAATTTTTTCTGGCATCTTATTAGGTTTTTCAACTTTTAAACCAAAATTCCTTTCAAGCATATTTAAGTTAAACATTTTATAGAAAACATCTTTATTAACACCATACTTTTCAGCCATTTGATTTAATATATTATTACCAATTTTAGCATTCATAAGTATTTGAGAAATCTTATTCATATCAGCAGATTCAAGTTTTGGATATTCATTATCAGAAACTACACTACTAACATTACCAGATTCATTAACTTTTGATTTATCAATTGCATCAAGCACAGCATTTCTTTTACCATTAATTTCAGAAACATCATCACCTTTATCAAGAGCTTCTTCATACTTCTTATCTAATCTATCAAGTTCTTCTAATAAATTATCACTCTCAACAGGAGTTTCTTCTTCAGCAACTACACCACTTTCAAGCTTAACATCATTCATATGTGCATTCTTATATTTAGCAGCAGCAATCAAATCATCAATACTTGCTCCATATCTAGCATTTAAACTACTAAATAAAAAGTTTGTTTGATTAGGATTCTCTATACTTAATAAATATTTCATATCATAATCAGTTAACTTACTAGCAAGTTCCTTTATCTTTTCACTAACATTAGAATCATCATTCTTAGTACTAGTCCCCTTCTTAGATTCAATAAAATTAGCTAAATCATTTAAATTAGCATTAACACCTTGCTTTCTAAGTCTAGCAAGTATATTATTTATCTCATAATCAGCTTGCCTAACATCCTTAGCATTCATTAAATAAGCCATATCACTATCACTTAAAACATTTTCATACACAGAAACATCAAAATTTTTATTACTTTGAGCACTAATCATATTTTTAATTTCCGCTACTTGTCTTTCAAGATCAGCAAGTCTTGCTTCTAAATTTTCATTTTCGTTCATAAATTATTATCTCCTCTCACAAAGGGAACCCCTCTTTTTCGTGTATTATAACATAAATAAATAAATTTCACAACAAAATCTAACTAAAATTCTTTTCAACTATAGCAAATACATTCTTAATAATATTTTCATCTTCAATAACAGTTATTTTTCGCTTACCATCAATTTCATCAATTCTAATAACTCCAAACGAATCAGTAGTATCATTATTAACTACTTCACACACCAAGCAATAGTCAATACCATTATATCTACAAACATCAACTATTAAAAACTCTTTACCATTTCCTAAAGTAATTATCTTATCTTTCATCTAACCGCTCCTCCAGACTTAACTGTTGCATCATATGCATTAAGAATATCATTAATATTAAGATGCCCATCAATATGTGCAGCATCACCACCAACTTGCACAGAAGCAATGTCATTACCATTTTTTATAAGTTCTATCAATTCATCATATGACATACCATGAGCAGGAATAATATTATTATGTGAATCAACTAAATTTTGAATATCATATTGAAAATACTCCTCAATTGGTTTTAACGCATGTGCATAATTAGCAGCATCCCCACTTGAAACAAAAGTAGTATCTATATGTTGCCCTATAGTACTAGGATCAATTCCACTTGGATCAGGATTAAGTTGATTGGCAGCATCTTGAATATGCATACCTGCTTGATGAAGAGCATCATTAAGTGTTTGAACATCGCCATGTTTCATAGCCATATATACACCAGCAGTAATTACTCCAGCCGCAGCAAGTCCTGCAAGACCAATTATCTTTCCTTTAGTAGATAAATTCTTTACTTTATCAATAAAACCTTTAGCCTTAGATAAGAAAGAACCATCTCTTTCACTAACTATTTCATTATCATCAGCCTTTTGTTCTTCTTGCTTTTCTTTCTCTTGCTTTTGTTCTTCAACGTAATCACTTAAATCTCTAGGTTTCTTTTTCTTATCATTTATATTAAGCATATCTTTAATTTGAGGCACTAATTCTCTTTTTCTATCAAGAAGTCTATTCCTTTCAGCAACAAGCTCATCAGAAACCTTCTTCTTAGTTTCAAGAGCCTCTCTCATTATACTTTCAATCTCATTGATTCTCTTGTCAATCTCAAGATATTCTTTATATAAATCTTCTTTTGATACAGGCTTATCCTTTTTTACATCCTTTTCATTAGTATTTTCTTTTTCATTTTGTTCTTTATTTGAATCAAATTTAGAAAAATCAATACCACCCTTCTTATACTCTATAAAACTAGCTAAATCTTTTAAATTAGCATCAATACCTTGTTTTCTAAGTCTAACAAGTATATTATTTATCTCATAATCAGCTTGATTAACATCCTTAGCTTCCATAAGATACTTTAAATCTTGTTCATTTAAGGCCTTATCATATATAGAAAGTCTCTCATACTCCTTCATTTGTGTTTTTCTATACTTAGCAAGCTCAATAACTTCATAATTAGTAACTCCAGCCCTAGCAGCAATATAACTAATTTTTGAACCAGGATTATCTAAATCAACAGACAAAAGATATTCCATATCTTCCTTACTTATTCTTTTTTCAAGTTCATTAAAAAATTCTTCTTTATTGCTCATACGTTCTTCTTTTTTCTTATCAAGTAGTGAAACTAACTCATCCATAGTAAAATTAACACCTTTATCTTGAAGTTTTTTAATTATATTATTAGTTTGAACATCTCCTTGTCTAACATCAAGAACACTAATTAAATAATTAAGTTCCTCAGGACTTAATGCTTTTTCAAGTTCAGAAATAGGTTCCTCTTTACTTTTATCCTCTACCACTTGTTCAGAATTTTTATTTAAAGTCTCCCTAACACGCTTAGCAATTTCTTCATTCGAAAGATTTGGATCATCTATAATCTTCTTCAATTCTTCGCCCACATCAAACACCTCACTTAATTCGCGCATATTATACCACAAAAACGATATAATTGCAATACCTTATCTAAATGATACCATAAATAAAATATTTTTAAAAGAAGAAAAACAAGAAAAATTACTTTTTACTACTACTTTACACCACCAAATCTTCTATTTCTAGAATAATACTCCTCAATAACCCTATCAAACTCATAAATATCAAAATCAGGAAAATAACTATCAACAAAGCAAAACTCAGCATAAGAAATCTCCCATAACAAAAAATTACTTATCCTTTGCTCACCACTAGTCCTAATTAAATAATCAACATCAGGAAGCTCATTATATAAATATTTACTAAACAAATCCTCATCTATATCAGAGACACTAATATTACCACAACTAACATCATTAACAATCATCTTAGTAGCATCAACTATTTCAGCCCTACCACCATAATTAAGACAAAAATTAACCACCAAACCATTATTATCCCTAGTATCTCTTTCAAGTTCCTTCATCGAGTTATAAACCTTATCACTTAAAGGTTCCTTCCTCCCTGAAAACAAAATCTTAATATTTTTATCTTTGTAAAGTCTTTTACTTTTCTTAAACCACTTAATAAACAAACTCATCAAATAATCAACCTCAGACTTATCTCTCTTAAAATTCTCAGTAGAAAAAACATATAAACTAAGATACTTTATCTCAGTATTATCAGAAACATGAAAAATAAGCTTTTCCAAAACCTTAGAACCCTCCAAATGACCTTCACTTCTAGACTTACCCCTTTCCTTAGCCCATCTTCCATTTCCATCAACAATAATTGCAACATGATTTAATTTATTCATAAAACACCTCTCATAAAATTATATTTTACTAAAAAATAAACCAATAAAAAAGACAAAACATAAAACTTATCCAAAACTTTACACTTTATCTTTTCCTAACTTTATTCTTCCTCTCAAACTCTACAACAGGACTCCTATCATTAATATTAAAATCAACGCATACTATCTTACTACATTTCTTACAAATATAAAGCTTATACATCTCTCCATACTTATACTTCTTAACATCTAAATAATACCCATCATATGTTTTAGAAGTTTCCTCACAAAGTTCTATAAATTCATGACTACATACATCTTGTTTAGTAAAACACTTCCCATTTTCCACATAATCACCTTTTTAAATAAAATAAAAACTCTTGATAAACAAGAGCTGTAATAACATAATGGTCGGGAAGACAGGATTTGAACCTGCAACCCCTTGGTCCCAAACCAAGTGCTCTACCAAGTTGAGCCACTTCCCGATTATGGCGTCCTGGAAGGGATTCGAACCCCTGACCGATGGCTTAGAAGGCCATTGCTCTATCCTGCTGAGCTACCAGGACGCATAAACATTAATTAACCAATGCTTCTTAATTATACAATATAAAAGTTTAATTTTCAAGTGCATTTCTTGTTTTTTTAACTTTTTTTTCACCATTTACCAAAAGATCAATACTTTTAGCACCATAATTACTAAAAATAGACTTAAAAACTAAGTTCTGTTCCTCCTTATTAAGTTCCTTATTAACATCAATAACTATTCTATCATCCAAAATACTATAATCAAGAACATTAATTCCTTCCACCATACTAATCAAACTCTTATCATAACTCATCTTACCAAACTCATCAAAAATAATCTCTAATTTCTCCCTATCATCATTAACATACTTAGTAACAGGAACTTCATAATAATTATCATTATCATTTGTATAATACATCATAACAACCTTAGATATATCATTACTAGCATTAATATCATAAGACTTATTTATTCCAATATCTTTTGTAAGTATAGTAGGAAGAACCTTCCTAGTATTAGGAACATACTTTAACATCTGCCCATTAACATATATCTCAATACCTAAAATATTTTCATCTGTAACAGTATACACTATAGCCTCAATCATTCTCTCAGACTGTTCCTTATTAATATTATTAAGCTCTTTAGAAAAATATACCTTTATTAAACAATCTTCTACCACAACATCCAAAACTCTAGTATTTTGAGGTAAAATAGGTTTAAAATAACTAGGCAAAAGAACATTTTTATCATTATCCTTAACCATAATCTCTAACTTCTCCCTAACCCTATCCTCCAAGGACAAAACCTTACTCACATAAACACTAGTCTTAGATATATAATTATCACTATTTAAAGTATAAATAATCTCCTCATTAACCTTATCTTTACTATTATCACTAGTAACAACCTTATCAACAAATTTCATACTATAAAGAGTAAAAACTATAAAAAATATTATAGTAGAAAAAAATATTCTATTAATTGCTTTCCTTCTCAACATAATATCCCTCTATTAAACAATATGAAAAGACATGTAACTTTATACATGTCTAAAGAGTAATTTCATTTAACTTAAGAAGCTCTACTACTGCCGAAGCCCTACCCTTAACACCAAGTTTCTGCATAACATTAGAAACATGATTTCTAACAGTTTTTTCACTTATACCAAGTTCTAAAGCAATATCTTTAGTAGTCTTATTCTCAACAAGTAATAGAAAAACTTCCTTTTCTCTCTTAGTAAGTATAGACTTTTCTCTCATTTTTCCCTCACTTTCTAGGTCTTGGGTGGTTTTATATTTCATATTATCTTATGACACATATAAAACTATTGTGAAAGAAAAACACCTATTTTAAGAAAATTTAACAGATATACTCATTGGTTCATTAAAATCACTCTGAATAGTACGCATTATCTTATTTGCTAATTTAACATCATGTTCCTTACTATCAATTACAACTTCAATCTTAGAATCCTCTTGTTTTACATAAGCATCAAGTTTATACTCCTCTTTAATAGTCTTAACTAGTTGTTCCTCACTAGCTTTTAAATTATTAATCTCTTTCATCTGTTCATAAGCTTTATTCTTTTCAGAACTACTCTTAGAATTATCATTTAAAATTTCTTCTAAAGTATTCAAAATCTCTGCTCTTTCCGAATCCAGCTCAACCTTTAAAGTCTCTATATAACTTGTATTCTGACTATTAACCTCTGAAGTATCTTTATCATCTTTTGTATCATTATCATTTGCTACAACCTCTTCACTCTTAAATATTTCATTTGGCATGGTTATATAATAAATACTAAGTACCAATATTAAACTAAATAAAGTTAAAAACCATAACCCTTGTTTATTAACCATAATGCTCTCCTCCTGATAAAATATATGTACAAAAATAAAAATTATACAAAAAACAAACCAAAAAAAAGGTTACATAAAGTAACCAATTTATTTTATATATAAGCATCAACGCAAGCATCATAAGCAGATCTCTTATCAGTATCATAAATCCTATAATGTACTATTGTATGATACCCAACATTACCAACCTTATCTACAACTCTTGAACCAAAATCAATCCATACATAATTCATATAATGATTATTATTAGCTCTCCAACTCCAACCAGCTGAACTACCCCAACTAGTGTATGTCCTAGCATTACCATTATGGTTCCAAGTATTTTGTTGATAATCTACACCACTACCACCAACATCAGAATATGTTCTAGGAGCAGAAAAACCATATGCTTTATATTTAGTAAACAATATACATACATTACAAGAGACATTACTTTGAGTACCACCAACTCCCGAACAATTATGTCTACCACTAATAACAGATTTTTCAAAACTAATAGTACTTATATAAGGAGAATTAGGAGGTAATTTATCTATTCTAACAAGAGTATTCTTACTACTACTATAATTACCAGCCTTATCCTTAGCTCTAACATACATATATTCATTCACAGTACTACTATAAGTCTTAGAACCAGATGTAGCATTAACAAGTGTTGACCAAGTCTTACCATCCTTTGAATATTCTATACTTTCAATACCACTATGACTATCAGAAGCAGTACTAGAAACAGTTACATTATTCTTAGTCCAATTAGTATTAGAACTAGAAATAGTAACACTAGGAGGAGTAACATCCAATTTTATAGGAGTAAATGCATTACCAATATTACCAGTATTATCAACAGCCTTAACTAACATATTAAATTTTTTGTTTTCAGTATTATCAAATACAACTTTAGCAGTTTTCTTCTTATCATCACCAGAAACAGAAAGAGATGTCCAAGTCGTACCATTATCAATAGAATACTCTATTTTCCTAATTCCTGAAAGCTCATCTTCTGCAGTAATATCAACAGTAATTTTCTTATTAGTCCAAACACCATTACTAGAATTTTTAACAATAACCTTAGGAGAAGTAATATCTATCTTAGTATTAAAATCAGTTTTAGACTCATTATATGGAGGATCATTTAAAGTTCCCTTCACAACCCAAGAATGTTCCTTTTCATTATCATTAATAGCATCTATTACAAAATATTTAAGCTTATCTTTTATCGTTACAGACTTATCTTCATTAGCATTATCTCGTTTATATTTAACAGATTTTTCCTTAAAACTAAGAGACTTATATTTAAGATCAACATAAATACACTTATTAGTCCAATTATCCCCAGTATATTTTTCATATTTTCCACTCTTCAAATCAGCCTTACTAATACCATTTTCACGAACAGAATCACATTCACTCTTATCAACCAAATACATATCTTTACTTATAACACCATAATCACTAGGTTTTGGAATAGTTATAGTACCACACAACAACTTACCATTACTAGCACCAACATAAACATAATTATCACCATAATTACTAATATTTATAGTTTTAACCTTAGTACTAGAACTATCTGTACTCAGCACTTGAGTATGTCTAACTTTATGTCCATCAACAGTATAAAGTTCTTCAATATTACCAGTATATTTTACATCAGCAGTAACAGAATAACCAGTATTCTTAACAGTATTAGAATCAATACTACAAGAAATTCCATTCATATTTGGACGTTCTATTTTCTTACAATACTTTTCCTCATCACCAGAATAATAACTCTTACTACCACAAGTCAAACAAGAATAATATTTAACACCAGTACCATCATTCCTTGCAACAACATAACTATCATCCATACAACTATTCTTATTAGAATCCACTAAATCCTTAGACAAATATTTAGAAGTAGAAAGCTCCTTAGCAGTAACAAAATTGCTAACATCAACACTCACCCTAGTAGGTAACTTCTCTTTATTACTAGAATAGTAATTTTTTCCAGCAAGTAACAACTGTTTCTTCAAAGATATATTATATTCTTTCTTTCCCTCTGCAATATAACCAGAAACACTAGGAACAATAAGCCCCACTAAAATAGCAAGTATAACCACAACAGCTAACATTTCAACTAAAGTAAAAGCACGATTATTCTTCATAAAATAAACCCTCCTCTATAATAAACTAATATAATAATATCACTAAATAAAAAAGTTTCCAAACATTTTCTTATTATTATAAAACTTTTTTTCAAAACAAAACCCCATTTCCTAAGAAATGAGGCACACCTTTATCTATGTACTCTTACTCCATGTCCTAAAGAAGTAGTATCCAAAGTCTTAACACCCTCTTTAAACACTATTTCTCCATCATTTTCCCATGCTCTTAATACTTCTAAATACCCTTCTCTTTGAGCATTATAAGCATCATCAAGTTCCCCTTTTATTTGTTTTGTTTTAAGCCTTTCTTTTCCATGTTCCAAACCTAAATCATAAACATTTCTAACTTCTACATTCATAACTGACACATCTTCTACATCAATATTAAAGTATCCTGCACTAACACCCCTATTAAATACTTTTTTTTGACTCATATTCATATCTTTTTCAGCCATATTCTTTTCCTCCTAAAAATTTAAATAAAAAGGGAATAAAAAAGAGCTAAGCTCTTGAAACATATTTACCATCTTTTGTAGAAACTATTACAGACTCACCTTCATTAATAAATAATGGTACTCTAATTTGATAACCTGTTTCAAGCGTCGCATCCTTTTGAGCACTTGAAGTAGTATTACCCTTAACACCAGGTTCAGTTTGAGTTACTTTAAGTTCAATCTTATCTGGAAGTGAAATTCCTAGAACCTCACCTTCATAAAAAGTTATATCCAAATCTTGATTTTCCTTTAAGTACTTAACATTATCTCCAATTACATCTTTAGAAAGCTCAACTTGTGAATAATCTTGCATATTCATAAAAGTATACAAATCTCCACTTTCATAAAGAAATTGCATAGGTTTTCTCTCAATTCTAGCAGTTTCACACTTAACACCTGAATTAAAAGTATATTCAATTGTAGAGCCAGTTCTTAAATTCTTAAGCTTAGTTCTAACAAAAGCAGCACCCTTTCCTGGCTTAACATGTTGAAATTCAATTATAGTATAAATATTACCTTCTACCTTAATTGTCATTCCATTCTTAAAATCATTAACATTTATCATAAAATTCACCTACTTACTATTTTTCTTCTTTAAAAGTTGTATGCTTTTTACATCTAGGGCAGTATTTATTTAGTTCTAAACGTTCTGGAGTATTTTTTACGTTCTTATCAGTACGATAGCTATACGCTTTACAAACTGTACATGTAAGTGTTTTAAATTGTCTATTTCCTATCTTTGCCATTTATATCCCTCCTCATTTCCATAAGTATTATATCAAATTTTTAACAAAAAGCAAAAGTTTTTTTAATATTTCTTCATCTTTTCTTACTTTTATTATCATTTTTATATAATTCAAAGAAAATTTTAGTAGCCTTAGAAACAACTTCTTGATTAACATTGCTCTTATATTTACCAGAATTAGGATTCTGAATATCAGGAAAAGAAGCCGCTATAGACATAACAGGTTTAGAAGAAGGAGCATACCCTACAAAATTATTAGTAATACTCTCAGCATCAATTACACCATCATTATCTAAATCAATAAAAGATTCACTAGTACCAGTCTTACCTGAAGGCGAAGGAGCAAAATCCATATAACCAGAACCAGTACCATAACTAGTAACAGCACGAAATCCCTTTCTAACACGTTTAATATATTTTTTCTTAACACCTAAAGTATTTAAAGCAACAGGATTAACATTATATAAAACATTACCTTCACTATCAAGAACAGACTTTAAAAATCTTGTTTTATACCTAGTGCCACCATTAGCAATCGTAGAAATATACTGAGAAAGTTGTAACGTAGTATAAGTATCATATTGTCCAATTGCATAATTAATTAAAAGATCTCCTGCTCTATTATTACTCTTATAACCATCTTCCTCCTTAGGATAATCAATACCAGTCTTAACCCCTAAACCAAACCTATAAAACATATTCCTATACGTATCAAAAGCCTTCTCATTAATTTTAAGCTTCTTACCATAAGAATAATTAAAACCTCCAACTTTCATAGCAATCTTATACTGATAAACATTCGAAGAATAAGCAAGAGCATCTATATCATTAATATAACCAAGCGTCTTCCAAGAACACTTCTCCGGCAAATTATAAAGACCAATACAAGAATCAACCATATAATCACCAATCTTCAAAACACCAGTATTATATCCAACCATAATACTAGCACCCTTAACAACAGAACCAGGAGTAACAGTAGATAAAAACGCTCCTTCACTATTATCATATGTCTTATAACTACCATTTTTTAAAACAAGTTTTTTCCCAGACATCGAAAGTATCTCCCCAGTATAAGGATCTTGAATAACAACATAACTCCTATTAAAAAACTGTGTATTAGCCTCACTCTTAGCCTTAACAATCAAAGAAGCAAGCATCTTATCTATCTTTCTTTGTAAATCAATATCTATAGATAACACAATATCATTACCACTTTTCCCTTTTTTAACAAGAACTAAATCATCACCAGAAACCTTATACATAGACTTCTCACCCTTAAGTATCTCCTCATACTCCTTTTCAAGTCCAGAAACCCCAACCCTATCAGTAAGCAAATAACCATGTTCCAAATAATAATCCTTTTCCTCCTTAGGAATACCAGAATCCTTACTAGAAACACTCCCAAGAATAACACCCAAAGTATCACCATAAGGATAAACCCTTTCCCATTCAAGCTTAGTGTTAAAACCCTTCAAAACCTTACTATTCTCAGAAAAATAAGCATATTCCCTATCAGAAACATTCTTAAGTTTAATAACCTTTTCATCATAAAAATACCCCTTATTCATCAAATAATAAATATAAGCAGCTTTTCTATCACGCTTACTCATAGACTTAAGCATAGACTTACTAATTCTTTTTATCTTAAGTTCATATATATCATCCAAAGAAAGTTTCCTATTTTCTAAATCTTCATACTCAGAAAAAGTAATAAGAGAATTAACCTTATCCTCATTAAGTAAAATATAAAACTCCTTAAGATTCCTATCATTAAGTAAATTATAATTAAGACCAAGTACATCACAAATCCTATAAGCAAGTAAAACCTCATCACTACTAGTAACACCTTTAGGCTTCTTATAATAAATACTCTTAACAGCCTTATTTCCTACCAAAACCTTACCATTCCTATCAAGAATTCTTCCTCTTGCAGTACTCTCCCCATAAACATAAATATCCCTAGAATTAGAAAGCTTCATATTATAAAAATTAGCCATAAAAACATTAAGATAAAATATTCTAAAAAAAATAACAATAAAAAAACTAATAACTATTGTAAGTATAATAGCCATCCTCCCAGATTCATGCCTCAAATAAACAGTTTTATTTCTAATATTTTTATTTCTTTTCATATTATTATTTTGTTTCATTTTAAAAAAATATTACATATAATTTTATAGGTGATAAAAATGCAAAAAAACTTAATTAAAAATTATATTAAAAACATGAGTAAAGAAGATATCTATAATTACATAGAAAAAAATGGTTATGATGCCACTAATAAAGAAGTAGATATTATTTATAACCACATAAAAACTTATTATAATGAATTATTAGAAACACCCTTACCATACATAAAAATGTTAAAAGACAAAATAAGTAATGATAATTATTATTTAATATTAGAATTATATAATAAATATAAAAATTTCATATAAAAACACAATAAAAGATAGTGAACCAAACACTATCTTATTTTTTAACTCCTGCTTCTTTAAAAGGAAATAATACAAGACTAGCACTACCCTCAATTTGACTCTTCTTAACAGGACCAATAACCCTACTATCACTAGAATTATCCCTATTATCACCAAGAACAAAATAACAATCATCAGGAATCCTATCATATCCAAGTTCTTGAAGATCAAAATCATCAGTCTTATCTTTTAAATAAGTCTCATCAATTTTCTTATCATTTATATAAAGAGTATTATCAACATATCTTATAGATTCACCAGGAAGACCAATTACTCTTTTTATAATCTTATTACTATCAGTCTTAACTACTACAATATCAAATCTTTCAATATCATTAAACTTATAATCAAGCTTATTAAGAATCATTATTTCCCCATCTTTCAAAGTAGAATACATACTAGTACCATTTACTCTAACCGGAGTAATTACAAAAGTTCTAATCAAAATTATTGCTAAAATAACACTACCATATATTATTAGCTCCCTAATCGTTTCCTTTTTCATAATTAACAAAAATAAGGCTATTTAGATGCCTTATTTCCTCTTTCTTTAATTCTGTATACGCCAACACGTTCCTTTAAGAAATTTAACTTAGCACGTCTTACTTTACCTTTTTTAACTACAGTAATTTTTGCTATTTTTGGAGAATGAACAGGGAAAACTCTGTTTACTCCAACTCCATAAGAAACCTTTCTAACAGTAAATGTTTCACTAACACCACCATTTTTACGCGCTGTGACTATTCCTTCAAAAGCTTGAATACGTTCTTTTTTACCTTCAATGATCTTAACATCTACTCTAACAGTATCCCCAACTCTAAATTCAGGAATATCACTTTTTAGTTGTTTAGCTGCAACTTTGTCAACTAAATTCATCTCTATTCCTCCTTTTCTTACCCACAATCATAAGTAATAACCCAGCGGATTGCTTCGCTTAACGTTACTAATGATAACATAAAAATATAACTTTGTCTATAAAATCTAAGAAAAACAATATAAAAAATAACAAAAATACAAAAAAAATAAATAATTTAAACCATAAAACCCTTCTGATACATCTTTTGTTTAACTTTATACTCTAGTTCCTTACCACTATATTTTTTAGAAAGTTTATCATAAATCTTCTTGTATTCCTTTTCATACATCAAAGAATCATCAATAACAACATTATCTAAACACATAACAACATCATCTTTATAAAATCCCTTATTAACCAAACTAATTAATATCTTATTTTTAAGAACATAAGACGATTTATTACTATTTAACTTAATCTCCTTAGCAATAAACCTATTAATCTTAGAAACTTGCATCTCCTTAGAATAATTACCAATATACTTAGAAATAACAGACTTACTAATACCCAAACCAAGCAAATCCTTTTCAATCCTTAAAGGCCCCACAACCTTCAAATTAATCTGATCATTTATATAACACTCTGTATAAACCTCTTCATTAATATAACCATCTTTAATTATCTTATCTACAACCTTAGGCACCAAAGAAACATCATATCCAGCCTTAACCAAATAATCAAAAATTTCCTTAGAAGTCCTAAGCTTAACATTTATATATTTAACAGCTTTATAATAAGCCTCATAAAAAATATTATCTTTTAAATAAGTATTAAGCTCTGAAACACTTATATTACCCTTACCCAAAATATTATACTTTAAAATAATATCCTCATATATTATGTACCTATCATTATCAATAACCACTTCATATCTACCATTTCCCAAAAACTTATATCTCGTAATATTCATTTATACCTCCAAAACAAACATTTGTTTGTAACAAATTTTAAATAAAAAGAACTAATTAGTCTTAATAATAATTAGATCCTTTTCTACTTCTTCAAGAGCTCTACCTATGTTCTTACTAGAAACATAATCCTCCTCTGGCATTTGCAAATGACCAGTCTCACTAATCTCATTACTTCTCTGTGCTGCTACATGTACCAAACGATACTTAGAATCAACATGTAATAGCAACTTATCGATTGATGGATATATCATTATGTATCACACTCCCATACTAAGAATATAACATATTACACTACTTTACAAGTAATGACCTAAAATTAGACATTACTTTACAATTATTTTCTATTTTTTTATAGTACTCAAAATCTCATCAAAAAATTTATCACTCTTAAGAGTTATAGGATACTTACTAGAAATAGCAATTAAATAAAGAGCAGCTAAAAAATCTTTTTGAAAAACAAGAGCAATATTAAATAATCTTTTATAAACCCTTTCCTTATCATCAGAATCCATATATTGATTATAAATATAACCAACAAGCATCTTACCCTTTAATTTCTTATCAAGTTTAATATAATTCAAAGACTTAGCCTCTCTAATTAACAAATTATTAAACTTCCTAATACTATAAATATTATCAATATCAATATCAAACAAAGAACCTAGATACTCCAAAGATTTATTAACCTCAGTTTCAATACTCTTACCCTGTTTTATATTTAAAAATATGTTTTGATACCTCTTATTAGTCAAAATCTCTGTAATCTTAACCTTCTTACTATCAGAAAGTAATATTTTCTTAATAAGTTTTATATAATAATCACTAATAGCATCATAATTTTTAGATAAATGCCCTTTCTTAAAAGTATATTTATCCCCATCAAGTTTATCAAAATATTTCATCGTATCATTATAACCCATTCTAATATTTCTAAGAGCAGTATCCGTATCAAAATCTAAAGTAAAACGTTGTTTACTCTTATTCTTAATATAATCAATCTTAACATTCTTATCCTTAACCTTTTGCTTAATTCCAACCGCAGACAAATCAACAGCAATAATCTCATCTGCCCCCATATCTACAGCCAAATTAATAGGTAAATTATCATAATAACCACCATCTATATAATAATCCCCATCTATTTCCTTCATCTCAACCGCAGGAAAACAAGTCGAAGATGCAATTATATAAGAAACAAGCTTACCTTTAGGAATCATATTCTTAGTAAGCATTTTAGGAACCATAGTTTTAAGATTAACTGTAACAAGACCATAATCAATTCTAGATTTTCTAATTTTACTCTCACTAATTATTTTATTTAAAAACTCCTCAGCCTTATCAAATTTTAAACCCTTATTCTTAAGAATTTCCGATGCAACACCCTGCAAATCTTTAACACTATCAAACTTTTGATCAAACAAATTATTAGTAGATATAGTAAGCCATAACCTCTTTGCCTTTAAATAATCCCCCGCTGTAAAAAGAGCACCATTAATCGACCCAATCGAAGTACCAGTTATAATATCAATTTTAATTCTAAGCTTCCTAAGCGCTTTATAAACACCAACTTGATAAGAACCCTTGGCTCCTCCACCTGATAAAACTAATGCTCTTTTCATATCAACACCTCTAAAATATTGTATCACATTTAACACAAATTTCATATCACATAAAACCAACTAGCATCCTTTAAAACATTTTTCATAGCGCTACGCGTCAAATTATTTACAGTTATAGAAATAAAATCAAAACATTCAGAATCAACCCTATTAATATCCCAAAAAACAGGAATAACAAAAAACCTAAACAAAGTATCATTAAATTTAAAAAAACATACATCAGCATCAAGCAAATAATCTAAATGATTATCAAAATAATAATAACTATTATCCCTAATTAAATAAATTTTATTCCTAAGAAGTTCATTTATACTAGTCCCAATACAATAAGCATCCGAAGAATCAAAACTATCTCCATGATAAAATGAAAATTTCAAAAACTCCTCACGATAACTAACCAAATTATCTTGTAATATATCATCGCAAATAAAATACCCATCACCAACCCTCTTATAAAGAGATAAATCAAAGAAATCACCTAAACAATCACCATCACCAGAAACAATATCTATTCTAGTAACAATACCACACTTAATATATCCCATATTAATCCTCATCAATAGAAACTATCTTAACAGTATAACCAATCGGTTCAAGTACCTTAATCAAAGAATTAAGCTGAGGTGAATTAAGTTGATTCTCAATCTTAGCAATCTGTTCACGAACAACCCCAGACATTTCAGCAAGACTCTTCTGAGAAAGTCCCTTATCCTTACGAATTCTTATAAAATTACATATAAATTCATACTCCAAATCCTGTAACAATTTTTCTCTTTCCATAACAAATCCTCCAACAACATTGTACTATATTAGTTACACATTTCAATACAAAACAAGCAATTGGAAAAAATTACCAAAACATAAAAAATCTCATAAAACTATTAATAATAATTCTATGAGACTATTAAACACAATTATGGAGTTATTATGAAACGAGTTGAGACATCATTATAATCAGAATCACCCCGACAATAGTTAGCTCTAAATAATCCAGCATTTTTTGTATTATCGTATCTTCCCCCTCTAGCAGACCAAGGATTACTATGAAAAATAATATTAACAATATCATCATACCAACCACAATCACCAGTATTAAACACTTCTTTTATTCCATCTCCTAATTTACTTCTTATTCTTGAAGTATAACTTTCACTATAACTATATTTATCATAATACTTACTATTAGGATAAGAAATACCACTAAATAATCCACCATTAAATAAAATACCAGTATAACCAGAATTTAAGGAAGAAATATTTCCACTCATCATAGTCACTCCATCATTACTTACTATATTAGACATTAAATATTCCCACGAACACCCACTCATGTCATATAC